>CAYQAE010000005.1:0-51118 GCA_964415445.1 uncultured archaeon
TAAACTAATAATATCTTTTTGAACTTGAACTAATTCAAATAATTTCCTAATTTTAGATTTAGGTGTATTAACCAATCTAGATGCCAATTTTTTCATTTAACTACCCTTAAATACCATATCACAAAAAAAAATTCTGAAATAAAAATATAAGTTTTTGCTAAGATCATAATATAATATACAGGTGAAATAGATGGAAGGTGTTGATGTATACATAATAGCTGGTGAAAGTAGAAATAAAGCATTTCAAAATGCTGCAATTGTAGAGCAAGTAGAGAATAATGTAAGATGTGTTACTGCAACTGGAAGTGAAGGAATTCTCAAAAATTGCTATATTGTAGTTTTAGATCTAACAAAAAATGAAGCTTTAATTCAAAAAATGTAATTTACTAATCATTAGCGCACCTCTCGGTAGCACAAGAGATTAAAGTTGAAGTAATAGTAACATAAGGAATTATTCTTACATTTTCAGTAATAAAACTATCAAGTGCCTGGAGGTTGGTACCTTCAACAATGGCAATAACATCGTAAGAGCCCATAATCCCATAAGCTTCGCTTACATTTTTATATCTTTTAAGTTCGTCCACTATAAATTTCTCACGACCTGCCACACATGAAATTAGAAGTATAGCTTCTACCAATTTAAAACCCCAATTAAATTTAGACAAATACAAATTATTAAACTTTCTATTTCCTTGAAATTTAGAGTATCTTTTTAAATATATGCGATTTTTTTTAGAAAATTAAGATAGCAATGAAATTATCAAATAGATTAAGGACAACTTTAATTGTTATATCAACTATATCTATATTATTAGTTATGATATATGTTGTAGGTCCAAGTGAACTTAAAAAAAGTATATTAGCACTATCTCCTGCATGGATTGCTTTGTTCTTTTTGGTATATTTTTTAGCATATTTGGTGAGATCCTACAGATGGCAAAAATTATTGAATGTAGAACAAAAAGAAATATCATTTTCTACTGCATTTAGAACCCTTCATTTAACTTATTTTGTCAACTCTGTTACTCCTGCCAGATTAGGGGAGCTTGCTCGAATTTATGCACTAAAAAAAGAAGAAAAAATTCCATCCGGAAAAAGTATTGCCAACATTACCGTAGAACACATTCTTGATTTTATAATAATCCTAACTTATTCTGCAATTTCAATATTATACCTTCTTCATCTAAGAGAAATACCCGAAAAATCCTATACAGTATTAGGGATTTCTTTTGTATTTATTACGTTATTAATACTCCTTGCGATATTTGTAATTTTTTTTGGAGATAAATTCATATCAAAGACAAAAAGAATTTCTGAAAAACTATATCATAAATTAACTGAAGTATATCAACATTTCAAAGAAGGTATGCTTACACTTTCAAAAAAGAAAGCTATCCTAACTCAAACTTGTTTATATACATTTATAATATGGTTTTTTGAGATATTAAACATATTTATCGTAGCCAAAGCTATGGGGCTAGATATATCTTTGTGGATATGTATCTATGCGGGGGCTATTGCTCTGCTAACTTTAGCTGTACCTATATTACCTGGTGGTTTTGGATCCTATGAAGCTGTTTTGTCAAGTCTTTTGGTAATATCAGGCATTTCTTTGGATAAAGCATTGACTCTTGCCCTAATAGACCATGGGCTTAGATTAATATATCTACTTTCAATAGGTCCACCATTTATGGTCAAAACAGGAATAAATCTAAATAAACTTAAAAAAGAAGAAAAATATCAGATTGAATCTAGCTAACCCCATCCACTTTTATACTTAGGAGGACATTCTATTTTTCCTATCTCAACCGCATGTTGACAACCCAAACAAAGGTTACAAGGTCTATTTACATATTCACAATTTTCTCCATACTTACATTCCACAGTTTCTGTCAAAAGACCACAATGTTCACATTTTTTCTCCAAATGATTCACCTTAACTTTTATTATTATCTCTACATTTTAAATATTTATAGTATAACCGTAAATTAGAGATGAATTTAAAAGATATAGAATCAAAAATAGGTCCAATACCCACAATTGAGAAGTTAATACTAAATACAGATGGATCGGTAACTAAAATTTTAGAATTGTATTTAGATCAAAAAATACAGATAAAACACATAAATCAAGACAAAAAAATAGATTTAGATAAAGATGAAATCAAAAGAGAAGTTTTAATTAAAACAGATCGATTTTCCCTAATTTATGCTAAATCTAAAATTTACAAAAAAAACCTATCTAATACTTTTTTAAAAAAATTAACATCAAAAAATATGCCAATTGGAAAAATTTTATCTGAAGAGAAAATTGAATCAAGAAGAAAAATAAATGAAATATCCTACAAAGAAAATAATTTGAAAGAGTTTTTCAAAACAGACAATCCACTACTTTATAGAAATTATGAGATATTAGCTAATGGAAAAATACTTATATCAATTAGTGAATTTTTTCCATACCTCTCAATTTCAAAAAAAGTAAAGATGCCAAATGAATTAACTCAAGCAAGAGAAATATTGGACAAAATTGATCAAGAAATTGTAATTCAGCTTGCAAGAAGAATGAATATTTCAGAGAAAGTAGGTGAAATAAAAAAGTCAAATAATTACAAAATTGAAGTTATAAATAGAGAAGAAGAAATTTTAGATAGAATAACTCAAATTGAGTCTAAATTAGATCGAAATTTCTTAAAAGAACTATTTAATTTAATTTTTTCTGAAAGCAAATTTATCCAATCCAAAGAATGAAAATGCTATATTCTACTTCTCTTTATAATTTCATCAAATATATTACCTCTTTTGGTAAATACAAAAAAGAAAACAAACTTATTTTAGATGAAATAGATAAAGATGATAAAGTAGTAGATATTGGATCTGGACCTGGTAGTGTCACAAAACATATTAATGAAAAAGCTGCCTTTTGTGTCGCTTTAGATAAATCAAAAGGGGCTCTAAAGAAAGCAAAAAAGGAAAAAAAATTAGAAGTAGTCAAAGCTGATGCACATAATCTACCTTTTAGATCAAATTTTTTTACAGTAGGCGTATCTTCTGCTTCAATTCATCATTTCAAAGATGTAGAAGAGGTTTTAACTCAACTAAGCAAAATTGTAAATAAGATAGTAATTTTAGATACCCAAAAACCAAAATCGATTATAGACAAATTTTTCTTGAAATTTTTTGATTTAGGTAGCCATTTTAAATCTCCAAAAGAAATTGAGGTATATTTAAAAAAGCACGGCTTTATAGTTACAAAATGTCTCAAAAAAAGAATAGGAATATTTTCAAGATTATTTATTGTCGGTGAAAAAGATGCCTTATGACTTCAAAACACTCAGAAACATGTTAAGAAACACTCTAGAAAATGAAGATTTTCCATCATCTCTAAACATCATTGATGAGCTTAGAAAAGAAATAAAAGAAAAAAGAAATAAAAAAATCAAAAAAAAAATAGAAGAATTTAGAAAAAGCAGAGATGAAAAACTCAAGAAGAAATTAGAAGAATACAAAAAGAAATATATCAAAAGATTGGATTTAAAAGAAAAAAAAATTGCAGATGAAGTCGAACAAAAATATAATGAAATCTTAGATGAGATTTTCTCATGCGAAATTGCTGCAAAACAAAATGACCCTCACAAGGCATTGGAATGTTTTAAAACTGCTTTTCCAAGATTAAAAGTTGCAATTGAAGATAAAGAACCTAAAATTGAAGAGAAAGAAGAAGAAAAAGAAGAGATAGTTGAAGCAACTGTAGAAGAAAACTACATCGATGAACTTGCAAGATGTCTAAATTTAAATCGATCTGATGCAGAAACTTATGCAGGAATGCTTCAGAAAGAATCTCAAAAACACGGGCTAAAAATTGATACAAATACTGCAGCTTATTGTTACCTAGAAACTAGAAATTATAATTATAAAGACTGGAAAGAAATATTAAAAAATAAAAAGAGATTATAGGATATCCAACCCAAAATCTCGCAAAGAAAATGGCCTTTTTTCTTTAACTGGAGCCCAAGGATATTTTTGCATAGCCTTTTGCGAATTCATCTTTGAAAAATAACCTGAATTAAAACCACTATCTAAACTAGTATCATAGGAATATTTTTGTGGAGAAATTGGACCATCTGCTGGACCTTGTATATATGGAGATTTTACACCAGTTATAATTAAAATAACTCGTATATTATCACCCATAGCTTCATCAACGCGAGCACCCCAAACTATATTTGCATCTGGTGTCAATTTGTTCCTAATTAAATCACCGATTTTATTAGCCTCAGCTAAACTCATATTTGATCCACCTGTGACATGTATCAGGGCACCCACTGCACCATCATAATCTACACTCAAAAGTCGCTTCTCCATTGCATCATTAACAGCTTGTGTTGCTTTGTCACCTTCCATTGATGTTTCACCAATTCCAACCATTGCAACTCCACCATCTGCCATAACTGCTCTGACATCTGCAAAATCAAGATTAATTAAGCTAGGAAACATTATGGTCTCAGTAATTCCTTTTACCATCTCAGCCAATATTTGATCTGCTAAAGAAAATGCATAATCTATTGGAAAATCAGGGCATAAATCTAACAATCGATTGTTATCTATCACTACTACAGTATCACATGATTGTCTAAATCTCAATAATCCATCTTTTGCTTTCTTAAATCGTGCATCTCCTTCCATAGAAAAAGGCATCGTCACAACACCAATAACTAGGGCACCTTCATCTTTTGCAACTTGCGCCAAAATTGGTGCAGCACCTGTTCCAGTTCCACCACCCATACCTGCGGTGATAAATACTAAATCTGAATCACCTAACAATTCTTTAAATCTGCCTATCTCATGAGTTGCCGCCTCATGACCTATTTCAGGAAATCCACCTGCACCTAATCCTTTTGTTAGTTCAGATCCAACTAAAAACTTAAGATTAGAATTTACAGTGTCTAAATGTAGTTTATCAGTATTAATAGCAACAGTTTGTGCACCCCTAACACCAACTTTTGAAAGTCTATTTATTGTATTGCATCCTGCACCACCGCATCCTATCACCATAATCTTTGCCCTGCCAGGTATTCTTCCTGATTTACTATAATCTCCAATACCTACAGATTGTCTAATCAAAGAGTTCATACATATCTCACCTAAAATTTTTAATTTTGTCAGAAGATTTCAAGGATATAAGCTCCCAAATACCTTCTTTTATCAAAAAATCTCTTAAAGCCACCCTAATAACTTCGCTTCTATTAGAATAGATTCCATTTTTAACTAAAAGTTCAATACCTTCAATATATCTCTCTGGTATATGTGTTGTAATAAGTTTCACAAATTCACCTATTTTTTGAAGATCTATATATCTAGATGTTACTAGTGTAATACCTAAGTATTACACTAATATTATATAAATGTTACGTGGATGTTAAAATTTAAAAATAAGTGGGACTTATATTTAAATAAAATTATTTCGATTTAATTTTTTTAGGAATTAAAAATTCATTTGGAAAAAATTGAAGATTTTCAATCTTCTTTTTTCCAACTAAATTTATCTCTCCTAATATATCTTCTGAAGAACCATAAACATACAATTTTCCTTTTTTATAACTCAAAAAAAACTGTTCCACTTCAAATTTTTTATTGCCCAAAAATACCGAAAGCATTGCAAGATCTCTAGATTTCTTTTTATATTTTGAATCAAGTATTAATAATTTAATATGATCTGTATCTTTATCTGTAACTAATAGATGACATACCCCTAAAACTTTACCAAATGAATCTGCTACCACTATAGTTACATCAAAAAAATAGATTAAAAATTGAGTAGGTGAATCATTTTCGTCTTCATAAAGTTTCAAATCACCCACTTTTATCATTATTTTCGTTCTAGATAATTTTTGATGATCTATATCATGCATTAATTCTTTAGCTTCTTCTATTTTAACTTTTGGATTCATATAGTTTCTCAAAAAAATAAAAATTAATAATTCTTAAATCTTATGTTTTAAAATAAAGAACATGCAAAAAATCTTAGATCATTATATTATTTTTGAAAGACTAAAAGATACAAAAAAGATTGAATTTCAAAATGTACTTAAAAAATATTCAAAAGATCCATATATACAATTTTTAGAGGCCAATTCAATAGCAGGCAGAAATCATATCACTCAAGCATTATATATCTCACTTTTGGCTTTCCGAAGAGAAGTAAATTTTACAAAAAATCTACAACTTGAATTGTTAGTTACATTAAGTCAAAGTAGACAAATAAAAAAAGCAATAAAATTAATGGCACCTAAAAATAATGATATAATTTTAGTTGCATTTGGAAAAGAAAAAAATAAAGTAGAAAAAGTATTCAATGAAGTTAGAGAAAAATTAAAGGGTTATAAGGAAGAAATAAAGCCAAATAGTAAAAAATTAGAAGAATTATTTTGTATAAAATCCCACCCAATATATTTACATCAAGAATTAATATGTGAAAAAATGGCATTAATTGAGACTCTAAGGTGAATAAATCTCCTTAAAATAATTATATGTATTTTTTAAACCTTCTTTTAATGTATATTTAGGATTATAATTAAAATCTTCTTTTGCTTTAGATATATCAGCTAAACTATGTTTTATATCACCTTTTCGTACTTCTTCATTAATTGGAGATAAATCTTTATTTGAAAAAGAGATAATATTTTCTGCAAGTTCATCTACTGTTGTTCTTCTGTTGCAGGCAATATTATAAACTTTACCATCTGTATTTTTACTCTCCGCTGCCAAAATATTAGCTTCACAAACATCTGCTACATAAGTAAAATCTCTACTTTGTTTTCCATCTCCATATATAATTGGAGCCTTTCCATCCAAGACACGGGATATAAAAGCACAAACTACTGCGGCATATTTTGAATTAGGATCTTGCCTAGGTCCAAATACATTAAAATATCTTAAAGTGGTAGTGGATAGACCATATATTTCATGAAATACTCTACAATATTCTTCTGCAGATAACTTTGATATAGCATACGGAGATAGAGGTTTAGTTTGCATATCTTCTTTTTTTGGGAGTTTCGGAGTATCTCCATAGACCGAAGATGATGATGCAAACACTATAGATTTAATATCACAGTCAAGTGCAGCTTGCAAAAGAGAAACTGTTCCACATACATTGATATCTGTAGTTAATCGAGGATTTTGAATTGATTTGGTAACATTAGGAAGTGCAGCTTGATGAAAGATATAATCAATGCCCTCTAGATATGTTGACATTTCTTTATAATCCCTAATATCAGCTTTTATAATTTTTAAGTTAGAAAAAGATGCTAAGTTGTCTTTATGACCAGTTAGAAAATTATCTAAGACTGTCACATTAGCTTCTCTATTTAGAAGTTCCTCAACTAGATTTGAACCAATAAATCCAGCTCCACCTGTTACTAATACATTTTTATTTTTCAATATATTCACCTAATATTACTAGCGGGCCCGAGGGGATTTGAACCCCCGACCGATCGGTTAAGAGCCGATCGCTCCGCCAGACTGAGCTACGGGCCCATCATAATATATACTATAATTAATTACTAGCTATAAGTTCATAAAAAGAATAATTTTATTAACTTGAATATTTATATTAAATTTCTCTAATTCCTTCAAATGCGTGCTTTAGCAATTTAGGGAAAAGAAGCTTTTTTTCATATTCTTTTATCTCATCTAAGCTAAAATTATTATTAGAACTATCTATATGTAAATTCAAATCATCTATTTCAAATAATCCTAACTTTTTTTTCAACTTTTCTAAATAAGATTCATCTAACCCAATTAAAGGCCTAAATATTGGAAAATCAGAGACCTCATCTTCTATTATGAATCTTTCAATTGAATTTTCTTTTGATAATCTCTCTCCTAAAACTAATGCAAATCCACCTAATTTGCGATAAAGCTCATTTTCAATTCTAAATTGTAACCTTCTAAGAATAACGGATATATATTCTTTAGGACATATTTTTTTTACTTCCTCATATGATTTAGAAAAAGGAATAACATGAAGAGATTTTATAGATTCTTTTGCTAAATTTAGCATCTGATTGTAATTTTTAACAACTAAACCATATTTTCTCTTATCCACATAAGAAGTATAATCAAAATAAAGGAGACGACAAATAATTCCTTTTTTAGAAACTAAATAGGTAGCTATAAAACTATTTACATCTTCTGAAACAAAAGAAACTATATCAGTCATCAAAATCACATAAATTAGCTAAAAATTCTTATATATTTAGATATAAGTCTAAATAAAAATAAAACAATTTTTATAAAATTTTTATTGCCTTAGATAGAAATTATGTTTGAATTTGCAAATGTGATACCACTTTTTGGATTATGTTTAATTTCAATAATCATATTAATCCATCTTCGAGGTAAAAAAAGGAAAAAAGTACAATTTAGTACCCTCTCTTTTTTTAAAGCAAGAAGAACAGTAGTTAGTCGAAAAAGTATTCATATTCTAATTTTAATTCTTCAAATTGCAATTGCCACTTTCATAATTATGAGCATTGCAAAACCAAGATTATCATCAGATACTGATGAAATTGCACTAGTTTTAGATATGTCCAATACTATGGGAACAAAAGAAGAGAATAAAACTCGTATAGATCTCCTAAAAGAAGAAGCAATAGAGATAGTAGAAGATACCAAAGCTAGAAAAATAAATTTAGTTGCATTTGCAGATGGCACTTGGTTTGTAGCTAATTCAACTAACAAATCAAAAATAATTTCAGAAATTAATTCTCTAGATCCAGTAGGTGGATCTTCAGATATAGATTATGCTCTAAAGACTACAATAGATACTTTAGGTGAATATATTACTATATATCTACTTACTGATGGAACAAATTCTAATATCTACAGTTCACTAAATTATGTAAATAATAAAAATTCTAAAGTGATAGCAAAATTAATCGGTTCAAAAAATGGATCTACCGTTGCTATATCTGATATTACTATACCTGAAAATGTACAAATAAATAATAAATTCTCAGTATCTACAAAAATACTTAATTATCTAGATAAAGATAAAGAAGTTACAATTACCTTAGAATTAAACAATCAAAATATATCCCAAAGAACTGTTACTGTTAGTTCTAAAAAATACAAAGATGTCACCTTTGATAATGTAACTATTTATGAAAATAAAGATCATTTTCTGACGGCATATCTTGAAACTGACCAAGATGACATCATATTATCAGATAACATTAGATATAGAGTAATTCCTGAACCAGAAATTATAGCAAAAGTACTTTATATTGAAAATTTTTTGGATCAAAAAAAATATGTAGAAAGTGCACTAAAAGTTAATCCATACATAAGTGTAGAAACTTATGGAAGTCTAGATAGTAATTTAGCTTCAAAATTAAATGATTATAATCTAGTAATTCTAAGTGATCTTCACAAAATCAACATAGATCCATATACTACCCAATTGATAAACTATGTACAAAATGGATCATATTTATTTATTGCATCTGGTAACAATACTGATTCCTACTCAAAAATTGACCAACTACTACCTTTTGAATTTGAAAATATTATTAATATATCAAACGAAGGAATAAATTCATCAAGTAGTGTTTTTCAGGATGTAGATCTCACCCAAGTAAAATATCGAAAAATTGCTAATGTATCGATAGCAAATGAAAACATAGAGCAAATTGTAAATATATCGTACAATGGATCCCTATATCCTCTATTTTTTAGTTATGAATTAGGTAGTGGAAATATCTACTATTATACTAGCACAACTACGTTTGGAGCTAATGAATATCAAAATCAATGGACAGACTGGCCTAAAAAATATTCATTTCCTATCTTTTGGGGGAATCTTCTAGAGCTAGCTCTAAAAGGAGCAGAACCTACTTTAATTCAAAAAGATTTTTTAGCAGGAGAAACTTTAATTTTTAACCAAAAAGAAGAGTATAATATACTTCTACCTAATAACAAAACTATATCAGGGCACGATATTTTTACAAATTTTTATCTTCCTGGATTTTATCAAGTTAATATATCAAATAATAGTTATTATATTTCAGTTAATGGAGAGATAAATGAATATGAGGCTGAGCCAATTTTAAATACAGTTGAAAATGCTAATGATTTTTTTGGAGATGAAGACAAGCTTAGTCAAAGATATAATGATTTATGGTGGTATTTTGTCTTATTTGGATTTATTGCAATGATGATAGAATGGAATGTTAATTGGAGAGTATAAAAAGTGATACAAATTGGATTTTCAGAACCATTGGCCCTGCTTCTATTAGCTTTTATACCAACTTTATTACTCCTCAATAAAAGTGTAATTAAAACCTATAAGATTTTGTTTTTACTCAGAGGCTTAGCAGTTATTTTAGTGATATTTGCTTTATCTCAAATCTTTATATATGAACCCAACAAAAAAGGAAATTTTGTGATACTTATCGATAAATCCTCAAGTATGAACATCGAAGATGATGAATATAGTAGATCCTATATGGAAAATGAAGCATATAAAGAAATATATGACAATTTAAACAATCAAGATGAAGTAACTTTAATCTTTTTTTCAGATCAAGTAGATATTGTCAAATTAAAAGGTTCAAAAAGTGATATAAAAAATATAAATATTAATGAAAGTTATGGTGGATCAACTGAACTACATAATGCTATAAAGAAAGCAATATCAATCTCAAACAAAGATTACGCTATATTTATGATAACTGATGGCCACAACAATGGACTTATTGATCCAGAAAATGCAATTGAAAATTCAAATTCTCCATCTATATATTGCATAGGATTAGGAGATGAAGAAGTATATGATTTAGGTATTTCAGATATAAATATACCTCAAAAATCAGTGGTCGTGGGAGATATATTTAATGTTCAAGTTGAAATTACAAATCATGGCGATGCAAACGTTATTCCTATCACTTTAGATACAGGACTTGAAACAAAGAATCAAAGTATATTAATTGGATCTGAATCCACTAAAGAAGTAATATTTAATGTATCTGCAGGGGATGAGGGAGGACTTCTCAATATGAAAATATCTATACCAGTCTATCCTCATGATATCTTAAGTATTAACAATGAAATTAATTTCTCAATTTATGTCAAAGATAAATTATATCTACTTTATGTAGATAAAGGCATGGGTAGAGGTAATTTTCTACACACAGGGAGATTAAATGAATCTGATATTGTAATTACAGAAACAATAGATGCATCCAATTTTGAAGAAAGTGTAATTAATGGAAGTATAGTTTTGACAGATTATGATGCCTTATTTTTAAATGCAAAGACAAACCTATCAGCATATATGGCATATAGATCAATAGATGAGATGGGAGGAGATTGGCCAAATATAGATCAAATAGAACAAGGACTTATAAAAAGAGAATATACAATATTTAATGGAAGCCAACTTCCAGAGAATAACACTTGGGATAAATATCAGTTTATGGCTTTGATGTTATCTGATCTAAATAGCACAAAACAAAAAGATCAAATTAAAAATTGGATTGCTGATGGTGGAACTCTAGCCATAGGGGTACAATCAGGACTGGGTAATTCATCATTTACGCCTAAAAATAATCAATCTTCAGCTGAAGGTTGGGAAGATTATCCTAACTATGATAATATAACAACTGAAGATTTTGAAAATAATAGGATACAACCAAACATTACAATTTTATTATCTGAATTAGGTATATATGATTATGAAAATATAGATACTACTGAAACGATTGTAGATATTGAAGACAATATTTCAGCATACTTTGAAGAATTTTATACTACTTTTGAAATACCTTGGACAGATGAAACTAAAGAGATAAGACCATTTCCAAATCCCAATATTGATTCTCACCAAAATTTAAGCTTCTCTACAATATTCAAAAATTATTCATCTAATTGGACACCTGTATTTACCTATTATTCTAACTTATCTAAACCATACCTGAATTCTACTCTTAATCCACCATATCAAGAATCTCTATTTAATGGGCCAAAATGGACAGGAGACAACGCAAAATTAATAGATGGTAAACCTGTTGCTATGGTAAGAAAATATGGAGAAGGAAATGTTTACGTCTTTGGATTTAGTCAAGAAAATTATGCTAAATATGGTGTACCTGAAGGTATTTTTGCACCTATTTGGGCTATTGGTGCAAGATATTCATTTGAAAATGATTTAATAGATGAGCTCAAAAATTATGTCCAAGATGGAGGAGGATTAATATATATAGGTAGTAGTCCAGATCAAGAAATGTCTTCACTGCTTCCTGCAGAAAACACCCAAGGCGTTGCTAAATTAGAAGAATATTATTCTAATATTAGTCTAAATCATACAATCATAGATAATGTTGTATTTAATTTTTCTCTAAAAACTTATGAGATAATAGAGCCTAAACTCCTATCAAATGTAGTTGCAATAATAAGTAATCAATCAGACCCTCTTGTTATGACTTGGCAATATGGAATAGGTAGAACTATTCAATTTGCTTCAGATCCGACTTCTTCCTGGGCAGCAACTGGTGCCTCAAATTCAATGCTCAACTGGACATTTTATAGACAATTTTGGGAACAATGCACAAAATGGGTATCAAGATATGCTGTAAATACTCGTATCTTAAAAATAGAAACTGAGAAAAATTTCTATGAAATAGGAGATACTATAAAAGTAGATATAGTAGGTACCAATGAAACTGTAAAAGTTCAAATAGCTGCACCTGTTTCAACACAAATAGAAGATCGCATATTCGAAATAGATCCTACATCTTCTAAAAAAAGTTCTTTTTATGTGATTCCAGATGTAGCTGGTGAGTATACAATTACTGCTACAAGAACAGAAAATAAAAGTTCAGAAGTAATATATCTTTCTGTAACTGTTTTAGATACAATTGAAGAATATTCATATCCTCGCAGTGATTTCACACTTTTAGAAAATATAGCCAATTCAACTGAAGGAGAAGTAATTTATAGCAATGATATAGAAGAAATTGAAGACATAATGGATAAAAAAAGATATAATATAAAATCTAGTAAATTTGAACTTTGGCCTTATCTATTAATTATATCTATGGGATTATTTTTTGCAGAACTTGGATTTAGGTGGCGATACATTTAATTAAATAAACATCACACATCAAGTTTAAATTATTAATGTGAAAAATAGAGTTTAATTATAATTTATGAGGAATCAAAATGCCTGAAGTTGACAAAATTGTATCAGATATTCGTGAAAGAATCGGAGAATTAATGAAAGAAATTAAAAAAATTGAAAGTGAAGTAGGAAAAGTAATAGTAGGTCAAAAAAATGTACTAAATCAATGTATGCTATGTCTTCTTACAGATAATCATGCACTACTTGAAGGACTACCTGGACTTGCAAAAACTCTTTTAATTAGAACATTATCTGAAGTTTTCAATTTAGATTTTAGAAGAATTCAATTCACTCCAGACCTTATGCCTGCAGATATTACAGGAACATACATCGTAGATTATGATGATGAAACAGGAAAAAAAGTATTTAAATTTCACAAAGGACCAATATTTTCAAATATGATTTTGGCTGATGAAATAAATAGAGCATCTCCCAGAACACAGGCTGCACTACTTGAGGCAATGCAAGAGAGAACTATATCCACAGGCGAAAAAGCTTATAATCTAGATAGACCTTTTTTTGTTCTAGCCACTCAAAATCCAATAGAACAGCAAGGTACATATCCACTTCCCGAAGCTCAACTTGATAGATTTATGTTCAAAATAATTGTAGATTATCCTACCTATGATGAAGAACTTGAAATTGTAACTCGTACATCAAATTTTGAAGAGATGAATATAGAAAGAGTTATAGAAAAAAAATTTTTAATAGGTCTTCAAAAATTTATTAGACAACTAGCAATACCTGAACCTGTAAGAAAATATGCAGTAACATTAGTTTCTAAATCAAGACCTCAATTTGAACAAAGTAGTGATTTTATAAAAAATTATGTTGATTGGGGAGCAGGACCTCGAGCTTCACAATTTTTAATTTCAGCAGGGAAAGCTAATGCATTTTTAAGTGGAAGATTAAACGTAAGCACAAGAGATATTAATATTGTATCAAAACCAATTCTTCGCCACCGTATAATTCCAAATTATAGAGCAGATGCAGAAGATATAAAAACAGAAAAAATAATTGAAAAATTAATAGAAGAAACACAAAAAGAAAAATCAACATAGGCGAATTTTTTGAATATTGAAGAAAGTGAAATTTTTAATATAATCAAAAATACAAGGAATTATTCTCTAGATATTGATTTAACTAGTGGAAGATCTTTTGGACCTCACCAAAGCATTTATGAAGGACACAGCAGAGAATACAAAGACAGAAAACAATATATCGCAGGCGATGATATAAAAGATATAGATTGGAAGGCTTTTGCTCGTTCTGAAAAATTATATGTAAAAATATATGAAGGCGAACATAATCTAAATATATATTTTTTCATAGATTTTAGCAATTCTATGTCATTTACAACCACAAAAATATCTAAAATAAGATATGCAGCACTTCTAGCTTTATGTATAGCTTATTTTTCATCTACAAAAAATCAAAATATTTCATTAATCATTTATTCTGACAAACTAGGTGCATATATCCCTCTGAAGACTGGAAAAAAGCATTTTTCAAGTTTTTTGCACAGAATTAATACAACAGAAACAAATGGAAAAACTTCACTCTATCAAGCGATTTCAGAAATTGTACCAAAATTACAAAATAAAAGCATTTCAATTATATTTTCAGATTTATTAGATGACTTAAAAGGCTTTAAAAATTCAATAAAAGTCTTAAAAGGTAAAGAACATAAAATTTATGTATTTAATATTCTCGATCCTTGTGAAATTGAACCAAACATAGTAGGAGATATATTAATGGAAGGATTAGAATCAAATGAAAAAGTTCCAATGAGAATCTCAGATACAGTCAAAGCTGAATACAAAAAGAAATTTAGAGGTTATTTTGACAAAATAAAAGATTTTGCAATTACTAACAAAATAATTTATGAACAAATCTCTACAAAAACATCGATAGAATCTATTATGTTAAAATATTTCTATGGATTTTAATCTCTCAGTGATGCCGCACATATTCCGCAAAAACATGCATCCTTAAATGTAGATCTATGTCCACATTTTTGACATTTTATACCTTTCTCTTCTATCTCTGAAATAATTTTGGAGTCTTTATTTTCGTTTTTTTGCTTTTTAGTAGTTTTTGAGGGCACCAATGAATCTAACATTGAAGACTGATTTAGAAGATCCAAAGTATGTTTCAATTCTCCTATGTTGGGAAGATCATCTTTAGAGACACCAGCAGCATCTAAAGCTTCTTGCCAACTACCAAAAACTTTTTTTGCTGGTTCTTCTACTGTTGTAACAATTTTAAGTATAGTATTTGTAGGAAGAGAATCTTGTAAACTCCCTAAAGTTCTAATAGTATCAATAATTTCTTCTTTTTTCCATTCTTTTTCCTTATCAGTTACTTTAGGTACCCAAACTTGACTTACAGCTTGTCTAACTTTTTCAAATATTTTAGGATCAATATTAGCTTCTTCTGCAGCCTTGTCCCAACTTCCAAATATATCTTGAATTGGCTCATCCAAATTAAAATAAAGTTCAAATATATTCATACTAAGCAACTTCGATTTTTGACTTGCAAGCCACTTTAGTTCATGTATTAATTTTTCTCTTGTCCATTTTTTTTCCATAAAAATTACCTATTAATTCTGAATTTGTTTAATATTTTATTTAAACACTTATTATTTTTAAAAAGATATATAATATTAAAAATTTAATAAAATCAATTAAAGAGATAACGCTATTAAAATAAGACTTATCCAATTATTTAAATTTTTTCCCCAAATTAGGTAAATACAAACTTAGGAGATAATATCAATTGAAATTTGTAAGTTGCAATAATTGCAAAAAAAGAGTGCCTGATATTAATTTTTGTGAATATTGTAGAGGGCCTCTTCGAGAATTTAAATGTGAATGTGGAAACGATTTAGTTAAACCTGCTGAGATGAAAATAATACCTTTTGAAGCAAAACCAGAATTATTTATTTTAATAATTGAAAAAGTATTGATGGTCTGTACTAAATGTTTCAAAGAATATGAATTTTCAAAAGACGATTTTGATTTTAAAAAACTCAAAAACGTATATTTTTCTAAAAGAGCAGAAAGAGAAGCCATAAAATATGCTAATATTTGCAGATATTGTGATAATTGTGAAACTTTTCATTTTACAGAAAAATGTGGGATTGAAGATAAAAAAACTAGCCCAATTAAAAATGCATACATTATGAACATAGATAAACTATTTAATGTAGAAAATAAAGAATACAAACCATCCAGCGGTACTTTTTGGTTTGATGATTTAGTCGAAGGTGGCCTACCTGATCAATCTTCAACTTTATATTACACAGATTTAGGTCCTGAAAAATTTCTTTTTGAAATTCAATTTATAAAAGAAGGATTAAAAAACGGTGAAGCTGTATTGGTGGTATTGGATAGCGATCCAAATGAATTTAGAAAACGGCTAGAGAAAAAATTAGCAATAAAAGTTGAGAAATATATCAAAATGGAGACGTTAATGATAATTGACCTCTATTCTTGTGAAGAATTAGATTTGCCGCCTTCATACGATCAAGAAGGGATTATAAGATCTGCAAAAGATTTAACTAGCGTAGCTATTGCAATAACTAGGGCATTAAATAAATTAAAGAAAAGAACATGTAAAAGAGCTTTAATAAACATAATTTCTTATGTTTTGAGAGTATCAAAAAAGCATATCATAGAATTTACCAGAGATACTATAAATAAATTAAAAAAAGAACATTTTACTACTCTACTTACAACTGAAAAAAAGCTGATTGATGAAAAAAGAAGATCTGAACTCTCAGAAATTATGGACAATATTATAGAATCAGATGCTACTAAAAAAGAAATAAATGATAAATTAATAGTAAAGAAACGATTAGGGATTTTAGTGATGAAAGATATAACTCCAGATCAAGAATATCATCCTATAAAGATTACTAAAGAAAAGATGTTTATTTCTTAAGCTAAATTCGAATAATAAGAACTCACATCTTGAGTATACTTTGAAGGAACATATTCCCCATATGTTGATTCGCCTGTGTATTGTGATTCTGCTCCTGAAGAATATGAACCACTCCCACCCGAACTACTTTGTCCCATAGATTCTAGAGAATACATTATCAAATAATTACTAAATTGTCCTATCAAATTTGCGTTAATTGATATCTGGCTTCCCAAATCTGAAGAATATTTAGAAACTTCATCTCCTATCTCTCTTTGTTTTTGAGCAGCTAAATGCATTTTTTCTGCGATTTCCATATATTTGGAATTACTAGCCCCATCTAATTCATTTATATATTCACTCATCTCACTTGCTAATTCCGACTCTTCTGTAGTATCTAAACCCAAATTTTCCATCTCAGATATAATTGTATGCATCTGCTCAAGAAGCAATTCTGCATTAAACTCTGATTCATTAGAGTCATAGGTTTCTACTTTATATTTATAAGAAATATTTTCATTTCCAAAAATATCTCTAACAAATATCTGATAAGTCAGGTTATCACTTACTACAATTGGATACTTTATTTTCTCTTTGTTTTCAAAATTATAGAGGCGTGTTTCTCCAGATGCATATGTTACATTTAAATCAACGACAAAATTACTTTCATCAGATACATTAAATTCAACGACAATAATACTACCTTTTCTTATTGCATTTTGTCCAGCTAAATCTCCAGGCAAAATTTCACTTAGAATAGGACTATTATTATCATTTACAGAAATGGAAGTTATAAAAGCTTGATTTGCAAATAAAAATAAAAATAGACTAAATATTGCTGCAAATCCTAATTTTTGAGTGCTTTTTCTTTTTGGTATAGCTTTTTTAGTGTCTATATCATTCAAACGCGTAGATAGATCACATAAAATAGTTTCTCTAAGCGGATGAACTTTTTTACTATTATAAAGTTCTGTTACTGTATACATCCGACCCTCTAATGAATTAGTTACTCCTTCTGCAAGTGAACTTAAATACATATCATCATAATTACTTGGAGATATAAAAAAAGCAATTAGAACTATAGAAATAATTCCGATTGAAGAGAATAAAACAAAATTTGTAAAACCTAAATCAAGTATTAGTGATTCTTCAAAAAATTTAGCTAAAAGCAAATAAGATGCAATAAATATAAGAAAAATACTTAACAATCTAAAAGCATAAATATAAAATACAACTTTACGTTTTCGGCTATTTAACTCTTCTAAAGTATTTTTATATTTCTTTTCTGCTTCTGATACAGAAATATTTTGTTCTTCTCTATCCAATGTATCCGCAATTATATCTATATCTACATTTCCCATACTTATTCCTCTAACCAAAATTTATCTTCTGATATATATTTAGCAAATAAACTATATAAATATTTGCAAAAATAAAATAATATATTTAAATAATAATTAATTTTTTTGTTTAACTAAATTTGTGAATAAACCTAATAAGTCATAGCTATAGATTTTATTTTAAGGTGCTAAGTTTGATTGAAGAGAATAAAATAAAAATTATCGAAGATTATGATGAATTATTAGATAATGTTGTAGATCATGAAGTACTATTTCCTATCACCTTAGATAAAGAGTATATTAAAGAAAGTGTAGAACTTGTTAATGAATTAGCTGAAAAGACTAAAGATATAGTTGCACTAGCTGAGAGTTATGAAGATGTAGTTGATGAATTTAAAAATAAGATAGAAGAATATAAAGCAATAGCAGAAAATCCCTATATTATTGGACAAGATAGATCAAGGCGTATGAACAGAATTAGAGAGATGTATTATGAATTTCGACCCTATATTGTTGAATCTCTCTCAAAACTTAGTTTGAGAATAACAGAAGAGATGCCAGAGAACGTTATAAAATATATAAAGATGGCAGAAAATTCATTTAATGATGAAAATTATATTTTAGGAATTATTGCAATAGTATCTTCACTAAAAGATATGTTAACAAACATATATAAAGACAAAATAGGAAATATTAATTCAAAGAAATATCCGCAAATAATAAATGAGATTGTATCAAAAAACCTAATAGAAAATGGATCTGATAAATTTAAAGAAGCAATTGAAATTTATAATAGATTTATGAATAATCTTGAATATATATTTATGAATAAAGAAAAAGCAGAATTAATTATAAAGCATTTAGTTAGGTTTTTAGTAGATTATTATGAATAAAAGGTAGTTAAGCTATGATATGTCCTCGATGTAGATTTGAATTTTCAGATGAATTTAATTTTTGTCCAAGATGTGGCCTAAATATACGAAACAAAAACAAAAAACAACAAATGCCACCAAATATTCAAAATATGCTAAATAATATATTAGAACAAACTAAAAATATCATGTCTGGGGATAAAAAAAATATTAATTTTTCAAATTTTAAGATGCCACCAGGAGTTAAATCGGGCAGTATGGTAATTAAAATAACTCCAGATAAAGATGGAAAACCAAAAGTTGAAATAAAAGATACGAAACCTAAACCTAAAGACAAAACTAAATCCAAAATAAAAAGACCTGATATAACAAAATATAAAGAACCAAAAGCAAAAATAGATGAGACAGACTCAGGAAAAGCTGTTATGTTAGAACTACCAGGAGTAGAACATGAAAAAGATATAGATATACAAAAATTAGG
This sequence comes from uncultured archaeon, assembly GCA_964415445.1. Taxonomy (GTDB): domain Archaea; phylum CAYQAE01; class CAYQAE01; order CAYQAE01; family CAYQAE01; genus CAYQAE01. The sequence continues at coordinate 19,797 of CAYQAE010000005.1, forward strand.
TGAAAGTATCGAAATAAGAGCTTATAGCAACAAGATTGGATATTTCAAAAATGTACCTACCTCAACTACTTCAAGAATTACTTCAAAAGAATTTCAAGGCGAAAAACTCTTTTTAAAAATTGAATATTGAGAAAATGAAAATTCTACTACATATCTGCTGTGGAGTATGTGCCACATCAGTAGTGGAGAGACTTAAATCAGAAGGAAATAAAGTAGTAGGTATATTTTACAATCCAAATATTTATCCAAAAGAAGAATATCAAAAAAGATTAGATGATACAAAAAAAATAGCAAAAAAGATGAATTTTAAACTAATTGAAAGCGAATATAATTCAAAAAAGTGGTTTAAACTTACAGAAAAAAACAAAGACGATCCTGAAGGTGGCCAAAGATGTGCTATATGTTTTGAGATGAGGTTAAAATATGTATGGAATTATTTTAAAAAATCCAAAGATTTTGATAAATTTACAACTACTTTATCTGTAAGTCCACATAAAGATTCTAAGGTTATAAATAAACTTGGAGAAAAAATAGGAAAAAATAAATTTATCCAAGCTAATTTTAAAAAGAAGGATGGTTTTTTGCAAGCAATTAAACTTTCAAAACAATGGAATTTATATCGACAAAACTACTGTGGATGTATATATAGTATGAAATAGCTATTTTGTCAAGATATGTCTAACAATACTTGAATATGCGGGTCTAGTTAAAGTAATACCAAACAAAACCCCTACAATTGTGGTAAAAGCAAATCCTTTTAGAGCTCCAAAACCTAAAAAGAAGAGAGGAATCATAGCAACAATAGTAGTTAGAGCAGCAATTACTATAACACCCAGAGCTTGTTTAATTCTAGCCAACATGGTAAACACTGTTACTTTTTTATGTTCACCACGCAGAGTCTCATCAGTAATCATGATCTGATGGTCCACACCCGTCCCTATTGCTGCAATAATACCAGCAAAAGCAGCTAAATCTAACTCCCAACTAGTTATAATTGCAAAACCAAATATAAGCATTACTTCACTAAAAGTAGTAAATAACATCGCCAGTGCCACAGAAGGTTTTCTATATCTTAAATAGATAATAAACCCAACAGCAATAAATGCCGCAATTAAAGCATTTCTAAATTGAGAAATAAAAGCTTCCCCCAAAGAAGGAGATACATGACCGCTACCTAAAACAGTGACCTCCACAGGTAGATCATACTCTAGTGCAATCCAAACTTCTTCTGCTTTTTTCTTACCATCATCACCTGTCCCTGTGCTTGCTCGAAAAGTTGTAATAGGTGAAGATTTTATTTGTGACTTTAGACTTTCAGAAAAACCTGCATCAAATACAATTTTTCCATTAAGATACATAGTAAGAGTTTTGTTTGTATCAACATCCAAAGCACCTTCTGCAATTGCAATCTCTCTTAGGTTTTCTGCTGCATCTTGAGTAATAGTAAAAGATACACCCCATACATCGTCAATTTTTGAAACGCCATTTGGATCCACTTCTTCTATATCATCTCCTGTAAATACCAAAGTATTTCCAATTTTTGCTTCAAATCTACCTGTCCTTAAAATGTCTAATGCACTTTCAGGGTCATAAACTCCAGCTAAATCAATTAAAACATAACGAACTTTATCATCAACTCTCCATTCTCGAATTTTTCTATCTTTAAGCCCATATGAATTTGATCGTTGCTCGATAGTTAATTTTAACTTATCCCAAGTATGATCACTAATTCCAGCTTTTGGTGAATCCAAAATTTCAGCATCAATATTTTCCAAAATTGGTGTCAATTTAATATATCCAGCGCCTTTAGTTTCATAAATATGACTGTGAATCTCTAAAGAAAATCTATTTTCATATTCACCCAAAACTAAAATTTCAGAATCTAGAGCAGTTGCAAGATAGCTTGATATATATTTATTTGCATATCCATGTACTTCTATTGTCTTTAGATTACCTTGTTCTGTCTCTACCTCAATATAATCTGCCCAATACAAAATTTCTTCAATTTCTCGTTTTAATTCATCATCATCTAAATCAGTCTCACAATCTAAGATAACAATAACATTTTGATTATCACTATCTCCTTTAATAGTGGGTTGGCGACTGAGTGTAGTATTTGCATCTAGTTGTGAATCAATTTGAGTTGATATCATCTTACCATAAGAATCTGTCTCAATTTCAACTAAAGTTGATTTTATCTCTAGCTGAATCCAAGAACCTCCTTGTAAATCTAGACCCAACTGCCATCTCATTATTCTTTCATTTTTATAATTTTGAACTTCACCTAAATTATCCATCTCTTGGATATTCACTTCTCTGGGAGTATACAAATCAGCAAATGATAATTTATATGTATCTTCTTCTGGTGCACTTATAATTTCTGGTTCAGCCCCCAATCTTTCTTTTAGATATTTAATCATTACAGTTTCACTTCTTGCACGAATATAACATCTACTCATATTATTTCCATAGGTAAAATTACCTTGAAGCTCTGCAAAATCGCCTATTGATTTTAAAATTTCTTTTTCAACATCAGAACTATTTCTATAGATAGTTACGGAATAATTAGATTCACCTACCCTCTCAACATCCACCCCTTCTGGAAAATAAACATAATTTTCAATTATATCATCAATAGGTGCAGTAAGATTATTTTCATTAATTTTTAATGTCCCAACTGGCTCAGATGGAGGAACTAAAACTGCAAAAGAAGCTAATAGTACAATTATAAGATCTAAAAGCACTATTTTTTCCCTTAAAATATCCTTTAATGTGTCTATCACTCTACCACCCTAGCTTTGCCGGTGTTTACATACCATCTTAAAATTCCTGCATTTAAAAACCAAGTATTTACAAAATCAGCTAAAAGGCCAAAAATTAAGACCGCTGAAATTTCAGATATTACCGCAGATGTAGAAAAAATAAATAAAGTGGATATAGCCACAATAGTAGTTACAGACATTAAAATTCCTGTCTCAAAAGAGCTTTTCATTTTATCATATAAATCTCCTTTTCTTTTGAAAATCTTAGTAGTAAGTAAAATATTGCTATCTACTGAATAACCTATTATCATCAAAAGTGCAGCAATAGTATGCAGATTTAGACGTATACCCAAAATTCGCATCATGGCTAGTGCAAAAAACATATCTAAAACTGCAGATAAGATAATTGAAGAGCTAGGAACAGGATCTAAGAACCTAACAAATACCACAATAGTCATCAAAATTAGAGCAACAGCTATAGCTAACTTTGCCTGAGATTGAAATGCAGCGCCTAATGTTGGACCAATCTCTTTTGTCTCAACTTCTCCACCAGTATATATTTCTAAATCATTCTTTAGAGTTGAAGAATTAACTTCCAAACCTACTTCTAGTTGAATTTCATCTTCAAAATCAGAGCGAATTGTAACTTCAACATCTTCGTATTCTGATTCAAGATGCGATTTTATGTCTTCTGCAGAAACATTACTATCATAGATAGTAACACTAGTTCCACCTTCTAAATCGATGCCTAATTTCATCCATTCTCCACCATCCAATCGAGAGATAAGAAAAACAGACGTGGAAAAAAGAATTAAGATCAGCGGAGCTATTAAAAGTAATTTAGTCTCCCATCTATCATATGGTATTATTGCTCTCATACATATATCCCTAAATTTTATCTAGACTATTATTTATAAGCTTGAATTTTAATTTAAATGTACCTATACTCTTAGCAGGCCTTATAACTGACTGATTACAATTTGATTAAATTATAAATATTCTAAATGTAAATATAACAAAAGTCGAGTACAAAAAATATAAAAAATATCCTTCTAAAGAGAGATTACAAAAGCCTATTTTAGAAAAATCAACCATTATCTTTTTTTTAATTGAAAATTTATTTTGATATCAAAATTAGTTTCTATTAACGGCTAAAAGTATAGCTTTTTGAGTATGCAGACGATTTTCTGCTTGATCAAAAACTATGGATTTTTTAGAGTCAATAACTTCATCTAAAACTTCATACCCTCTATATGCAGGAAGACAATGCATAAAATAAGCTTTATCTTTTGCAAGTGACATTAGCGAATTTGTAACTTGATAAGGCATAAATTTCTTGATTCTTTTGTCTTTTTCATCTTTTTGATGCATACTCACCCAAGTATCAGTGTAGACTACATCTGCATTTTCAACTGCGCGTTTTGGATCTTCAACAACTTCAACATTTCTACATTTTTTTAAAATATCATCTTTAGGTTGATACCCTTCAGGTGATGAGACTACCATATCAATATTTAATTTTTGAGTTATCAACATCAGAGAATTACAAACATTATTTGCATCTCCAAGATATACAAATTTTTCAATTTTAGGTTTTTTTTCAAATATTGTATAAATATCAGATATTGCTTGACAAGGATGATATTGATTAGTTAGAGCATTAATTGTTGGAATAGATGTATTTTTTGCAAAGTCTATAACATCTCTCTGTTGATAAGTCCTAATTGCTACAAAATCAACATACCTTTCCATCACTTTTGCAGTATCTACAATTGCCTCCCCATAAGCTAGTTGCATATCATTAGAAGATAAATAAGTTGAATAGCCGCCTAAATCACTAATAGCACCTTCAAAAGAAAGTCTTGTTCGCGTAGATGGTTTTTGAAAAATTAAAGCTAGTTTCTTTGATTTTAGATTGGATCTGTATTTTTCTTTATTCTCTTTAACATCTTGAGTTAAATCAATCAAAGACAATATTTCTTTTTTTGTTAATTTATCAATTGTCAGAAGATCTTTATTTTTTAGCTTAAACATTTCAACCTACATCTAAATAAATAACTTTCAAAAATACTTAAAATCTAAATCTTAAATGTTTTTTTAGTTTCAAAAGCCTTATACAAAAATGAAAATAATAGTAACCTCAAAAAAAGATCCAGCAAGTATTACCATAAAAGAAGCACTTCTTTCAAATTATGAATTTAGAGAATATAAAAAGCATAATAACAATAAATCATACTTATTTAAAGATATTAGAATTATTCAAATAGATACAGACTTATTATATACAGAAAAATATGAACAAGAATTAGAAGCTGAACTTTTTATTATGGCTTCATGTCATAAATCTAAATCAAACTATCCCTCTCTTTTAATTCACACCTCTGGAAACTGGACTAAAGAGAATAAATTTGGTGGCCAAAAAGAAAAAGTATGTATTGCAAATCCTAATTTTATTAAAAATGGATTAATTAATCTAAAAAAACAAAAAAAAGAACTTAAATTAGAATATGACGTATCTTTAGAAGTTACACATCATGGACCAACTGATATAGATATACCTTCAACTTTTATAGAGCTAGGTAGCACTAAAGAAGAATGGACAGATAAAACTGCTGCCAAAGCAATAGCATATGCAATAATAAATAGTTTAGAAAACGAAAAAACTTATGAGCCTGTAATTGGAGTCGGTGGTAATCATTATGCAAATAAATTCAACAAACTATTATTTAATACCAAATATAGCATATCTCATATTATACCAAAGCATGCAATTGATGATCTAAGTTTTGATACTTTCAAACATGCTATAGACAGATCAGAACCTAATCCAAAAATTTGTTGTATTGATTGGAAAGGTATAAAATCAGCACAAAGAAAAAAAATTATAGATTACTGCAACAAACTCAAAATCCCATATAAAAAAGTGAAAGAACTAATAAAAGAATCAAGAAGCTAAAATATCTTGCATACTACCTAAATCTAATTCAATAAAGCTTCCTTCAAATGCAGTATCTATCGCATACCAAAATATACCAAAATTAATTGCAAAAGCTAACACCCAAGCGATAGGACTCCATCGAATTATTTTTCTACCATCTAATGGACCAAAAGGTAACATGTTAAATGCGGCAAGCGCAAAATTAACCAAAAAGAAATAAAGCATGAAATCTTGCATATCCCCTGGATCCAAATAATGTTGACTTATTAAGGCTGCAAAAAGAGCTAGTCCTATATTTACAGTAGGACCAGCTAATGCTATTTTTCCGGTTCGCGATATTGTGGCTCGCATACCATAGACTACCACTGCACCCGGTGCGGCCATCTTACCATAACCTTGTGTTGCAAATAGCAAAATTAACATAGCAACTACAGAAACAGGAGATAATCTAAATTCTGACCAATTTTTATATGCACGAGCTGTAAATTTATGACCAAATTCATGTAGGACAAATGCAGGAGCTATTAACAAGGCTCTATATATAGCACCACTTTTTCCTGTAAATTTTAAATCTTGAAGTGCTTTATGGGGCATTAACTCGCCCATAGGGTAGGCAAATATAAAAATAACTAAAAATAAACCTATTGCTAGATGGATACCTTCTGTTCCTGAAAATTTTGGTTGTTGACTGTCTTTTGAATCTTGAACAAAGTAATAAGCCAAATAAACACCAAAAAAAAATACATACTCTAAATTTTTATTTATTTCTGTATAATTTAAATTGATTGAAATGGTGCGGAGAATTTCAAAATTTTATGATAAGATGATATACAATTTAAGAGGAAAATATGTTGGAAACGTAGAAGATGTTGTCCTAGATCTAACTCAAGGAAAAATTTTGGGATTAGATATAGGAAAAAGCAAAAAAAAAGGGAAATCAAGAGCTATACCCTATGAATCAATCTATGCAATGAGTGATATAATATTAGTCCAATAATTAATTTTTTAATTTTATATCTATTGCTTTTTTGATACCCTTCTCTTTAGGAATAGCACCAGAAGAGACTAAAATATCACCTACAACTACCGCTGGAGTCATCATGATCCCATATTCATCTGCCCTATCTGAAGTAGGTTCATATTTTTTTACAAAAATATCTCCATTATACTCTTCTACAACTTTTTTTACAACTTCTTCTACTTTTTTACACTTAGCACATGGTGGCATAGATCCAAATATTTTTATCTCTAACATCTAAAAAAACCTCCTTAAACTATTATATTCCCATAAAATAAACCACATAGTGTGGCTATAGTAATTACTAACATCACATAAACTAATGTTTTTTTACTACCCATTCCATTTCTAATTGCAAACATATTAGGTAAACTTAGAGCAGGACCTGCCAAAAGCAAAGCTAGGGCTGGGCCGTCTTTCATCCCTAAACCTACTAATGTTTGGACAATTGGAACTTCAGTTAATGTTGCAATATACATCAGAGCACCTACAACACTTGCAAATAAAATTGAAATTATTGAATTATCTCCAACAACTTTTGAAACTTGATTTTCATCTAAAATTTCACCAACCATTCCAGTAATAAAAACATCTACTAATAAAACAGGTACAATTAATTTTAATAAATTATAAGTCTCTCTAATCCATAATTTTATCTCTTCAGATTCAAAATATTTTTTCAATATCAAAAAAAAATTACAAGAGGAAATATAAGAATTAAAACTTTATAAAATAAGTTAACACCCAATATCAATATTAAAATTGACATAAAAATAGGTACTCTGTATCTAAATTTATCATTATCTAAATATTGCAATTTTTTTCTTTTTTTAACTACATCATCATCTGAAAAGATCAAGCCATAATTATACCTATAATTAAAGCTATAAAAATAGCAAAGACAGCCCTAAATAACCCTAATTCGTACCCTAAAACTCTTGCAGTATAGACTATGGCTAATATATTAATTGCAGGGGCTGAAAATAAAAAAGCTACAGCTGGCCCGATTCCTGCTCCTCTTCTTTTAATTCCAACAAAGAGAAGAATAACAGTACATGAACATACCGCCAAAATTGCACCTGAAATAGAGGCCAAAGGATAAGATATTTTTTTAGAAGTATCTGGACCAAAATATTTCAAAATAGATTCTTTTTTGACAAATGATGCAATAGCTCCAGCTATAAAGAATGCAGGAATCAAACACCAAAGGACATGCTCAGAGAGATATTCCCCTAATGCTAAAAAACCGCCTTCGATGATATAATTTATTTCTTTTTATCACCAAATTTAAAATCAATCCATTTTTTTATCTCTCTTCTTGCATTTCTAAATGCAGATAATTTATCATAGGTAGTGCCTTCAACTTTCGATGGATCTTCAAAGCTTTGGTGAATATTTTCAATATTAGCTGGAAAAAAAGGACAAGTTTCTTTTGCATTATCACAGACTGTAACCACATAATCTATATCTTTATCAATAAATTCATCTACTTTTTTTGATCTATGTCGAGATATATCTATTCCAAGTTCTCCCATAGCTAATTTAGCATACGGATGAACAGATGACGGTTCTGTTCCCGCACTAAAAGCTTCAAATTTATCAGAATAATATTCATTCATCAATCCTTCTGCCATCTGAGAACGGGCTGAATTATGTGTGCAAATAAAAAGTACTGTCTTTTGCATTAAATATACCTATGATAATCTATGAAATTTTAGTAATTTCTAAATTTAAACTCTCTAGTGCAATTCCTCGATATTGTTTTTCACTAATTTCTTTATTTTCAGAAATTATTTTTTTTTCTAATCCTGCTTCTTTAATTATCCTAAAATATTCCTCTTTAAGCAAAGCGCCGCTTACACATCCAACTAATAATTTAGTATCTTGCTTTTGTTTATCATTTAGTGGTTCTAATAAAACAATATCTGAAATATACATTTTTCCTCCTTCTCTTAATACTCTTTTTGCTTCTTGAAATACCTTTAATTTGTCTGGAATAAGGTTAATTACACAATTACTTATTATAACATCTATAGAATTATCTTCTATAGGTAAATTTTCAATTTCACTTGATTTAAATTCTACATTTTTATATCCATATTTATTAGCAATTTTTCGCGCTTTTTCTACCATTTCTTTTGTCATATCAATTCCAATAACTTTTCCTGAGGACCCTACTTTTTTTGAAGCTAAAAAGCTATCAAAACCTGCTCCAGAACCTAAGTCTAGGACAACATCACTTTCACTAATATTACTAATTGCTATTGGATTACCACAACCCAATCCTAAATTTGCATCTGGTATAGATTTAATATCACTATTGGAATAACCAATCTGTTTCGAAATAATTTCATCAGATGTTTCACATCCACAACTACAGCAACATCTACTTTGGGATGCTATTTTTCCATATTCTTCTTTCAAAATTTTTTTTATCTTATTATTTTTCACTTTTTATCAGTCCTTGAATTCGTACAACTCTCCAAACTACATTTATTAAATAAATAACAATATTTTTTACATATTGCTACAAGCATCAACATTACTGGAACCTCTATAAGTACGCCTACAACAGTTGCTAATGCAGCGCCTGAAGATAGACCAAAAAGCATGATTGATGTTGCAATTGCAACTTCAAAATGATTTGAAGCTCCAATCATTGATGCAGGTGCTGCATTTTCATATGATAGGTTTAATACTCTCGAAAATATAAAAAAACCTAATACAAATATTAATACAGTCTGTATAAATAGTGGTATCGCAATCCAAAGAATTGTTAAAGGATTATCTATGATAATTTCTCCTTTTAGTGAAAATAATAGAACTAATGTCACAAGAAGTGCAACAATACTTACAGGAGTAAGTTTGTGCAAAAATTTACTTTCAAACCATCTCTCTCCTTTTGAACTTATAATCCATTTTCGAGAAAAATATCCTAAAACTAAAGGTAGTGCTACGTAGACTGCAACAGATAAAAGAATTGTCTTCCAAGGAATAGGCATTGAATTAATACCAAGTAAAAGACCCCCTAATGGGGCATACAATACTAACATAGTTAAAGAATTAATTGCTACCATTACCAAAGTTAATGCATCATTACCCTTTGCAAGATAACTCCACATTAGAACCATAGCAGTACATGGTGCTATCCCTAGAAGAATTGCTCCAGAGATATAACTTCTCCATAACTCAACTTCATCACCATTTTTTAAAATTTCTGTGCCCGGCAAAAAGCCTTTGAATAAAAACCCTAAAAAGAAAGTAGCGATCAAAAACATAGTAAATGGTTTAATTAGCCAGTTAATAGTTAAAGTCATGCCAACTGGCTTTGGAGATCTAGCTGCTTTTTTAATTTCTTTGAAATCAATTTTTACCATTATTGGATACATCATAAAAAAAAGACATATAGCAATTGGAATTGATACTTGATATATTGACATTGAATCAAGTTTCTCTGCAATAGAAGGTATTAATTTTCCTAGGACAATGCCACCTAAAATGCATAGAAATATCCATAAAGTAAGATATTTCTCAAATATTGAGAGTTGACGAGTTTTTGTAGAAGTCATAAATAAAATCACATTTTGTATGAATAGATGTTCATATGTATATATTTATAAATTTTATTTATAATTTATAAATTATGAAAACATTAGAAGAAAAATTACCAACCGATTGTGTGAACAAAATAAAAAGTAAATATGGTTCTTTTGAAAATATAAAAGATTTAGAAAAGGTAGGACAAAATATTACCATAGAAGCACGTTTTTTTTCTGTCTTAAGTGATCCAAGCCGTTTGAAAATATTAAAATTATTAAAAGAAGAAGAACTTTGTGTCTGTATGATTGCAGAAATTCTAAGATTAGAGCAAACTTTAATCTCACATCATTTAACTAAATTAAAATACTTAAATATAATAAATGAGAGAAGAGAAGGAAAGTGGATATTCTATAGTGCAAAAAAAGAAATAAAAGACTTTTTCAATAAATGTGAAGATATAATACTAAAATTAGATGAATAAAACATTATCTACAAAGTTTTTATTTTAGCAAAAACCTAAAAAGGAATCAATTAGTTTGTTATATATCTATTAATATAAGGGATATAATTGCTAGAAATTAATAATTTAAGTATTGAAGTAAATAATAAAGAAATTTTGCATAGCATTAATTTATTTATTCCTAAAGGAGAAACTCATGTATTATTTGGACCAAATGGTGCAGGAAAGTCATCTCTTTTGATGGCTATTTTGGGCTTAGGTAACTATAAAATAAAAGAAGGAAATATCACTTTTAAAGGAAAAGATATCACAAATCTGCCAACTAATGAGAGAGTAAAATTGGGTATAGGTTTATCTTTTCAAAGACCTCCAACTATTCATGGAGTAAAAACTAGAAAAATTGTAGAATTAGCTGCAAAAGATAAAAATATTGATATTAAAAAATTAGCTAAAATGCTAAATTTAGAAAAATTCTTAGATAGAGATGTTAATTCTGGTTTCTCAGGTGGGGAAATAAAAAGATCAGAAATGCTACAGCTTTTAGCTCAAGATCCAGATTTAATATTGTTAGATGAACCCGAATCAGGAGTAGATTTAGAAAATATAGCACTAATAGGGGATATGATTAACCATATTTTGTGCAAAGATATAGCATGCTACAAAAGAAGAGAATTAGGTAATAAATCTTCATTAATTATTACCCATACTGGACATATTTTGGATTATATTCGCTCAGATAAAGCATATGTGATTTGTGATGGAACTATTCAATGTCATGGTAATCCCAAAGATCTTTTAGATAATATAAATAAAGTAGGATATGAAAAGTGCGTAAAATGTCATATATAGAAGAATTAAATAAAAAAGCTCAAAATGCAAAAAATAAAGAATCTGCATTAGGGAATTCTATTGACATTGAAGAATATAAAGAAAAAAGCGAAGATAAAGGTTATTTAGAAAATCTAGATCAATTATCTGAAGAAGATAAAAATAGTATGTTAGATTCTGGAATAGATACTGCACAAAAAGAAAGATCAGGTTCATATATCCAAATGGATAGATCAGTAATTCATACTTCTGCATTATATGATGGCGTTGAAGCTATGAGTGTCATTGATGCTCAAAAAAAATATGATTGGGTAAAAGATTATTGGTGGAAACTTATTGATGTAGATACTGACAAATATACTGCCGATGCACAACTAGATATGCACAATGGTTATTTTCTAAGAGCTCTTCCAGGTAAAAAAGTTACTTTTCCTCTCCAAGCCTGTCTATATCTAGCTAAAGATAACCTAAAACAAAATGTCCACAACATTATCATTGTTGAAGAGGGAGCTGAACTTCATATTATAACGGGTTGCTCAGTTGGTGCTCATGTAAAGAACGGATTACATATTGGAGTTTCTGAATTTTTTGTCAAAAAAAATGCTAAATTAAGTTTTACCATGATCCATAATTGGGCAAAAAATGTCAAAGTAAGACCAAGAAGTTATGGTATTGTAGAAGAAGGTGGAGTTTTTTTATCTAATTATGTTAGTTTAAAACCTGTATCCGATTTGCAGATGTATCCTACTATAAAATTAATTGGAGAAAACTCTACAGCTAGACTTAATTCAATACTTGTAGGTCAAAAAAATTCAAAATTAGATGTAGGATCTCGAATAATATTAGATGCAGAGAATTCAAAAGGAGAAATAATATCCAGAGCTATAAGTAAAGGAGGAGATATTTGGGCAAGGGGAGATCTAGTCGGTAATGCTAAAGGTATAAAAGGTCATCTTGAATGTAAAGGACTTATATTAGAGGAAGGAGGATCAATAAAATCAATTCCTGAATTAGATGCAAAATTACCTGATTTAAGCCTATCACATGAAGCAGCAGTAGGTAAGATTGCACAAGAGCAAATTGAATATTTAATGGCCCGGGGTTTATCAGAAGAAGAAGCTACTTCTACCATAGTTAGAGGATTTTTAGATGTAGATATAAAAGGTCTACCAAAGGACTTGAATAGAGAAATAAAAAAGATGATAGCCCTAGAAGAGAAAAGATACTTATAATCTACATTGATACTACATTTAAATTTTCAAATAAAATAGATGGACTTAAACTATGTCCTACAATTTTTCTATCTTTTGAAATATCAATTATATTATTTAGAGATTGTAAAAAATTACCAGCTAACATTGCTTGCTTTATTGGATATTTAATTTCACCATCCTCTATATAAAAAGAATTTTGAACTTCCACTGAAAAATCACCTGTAACAGAATTAGCAGTATGCGCACCTATAACTCCATTAACTATTATGCCCCTTTTAATTTCAGAAATTAGATCATCTTTATTTTTAGATCCACCTTCAATTACAAAATTAGAAGGAGTAACTATAGGGAGATTAGAATATGAATCACGATATGAATTGCCTGTACTTTCTCTGTTTTCTTTATTTGCATGATAAGTGTCATATAAAAAAGATTTTAATATGCCATTATCCAATATAGGTGTCCTTTGAGTAGGATAACCCTCTCCATCAAAATATGAAGTAAATAACCCCCCATCTTTTGTTGCATCATCTACGATTGTAAATTTGTCATCTGCTATTTTTTTATCTAACTTTCCAACAAACATAGATTGGTTTCGCTGAATAGATTCAGCCACAATTGAGGGTATAAAACAAACACCTAAAATTTCAGATAGAGCCAATGGCTCCAAAACAACATTCATAATGTCGGATTGTATCTTTTTAGGATTTTTTGATCTTTTTGTAATATCTGTAGCATTATTTGCAATTTTTGAAACATCTATATCTTTATAACTTCTTGACATTGAAAAATCTTGACCGGTTGTAGGATTATCTCCATCATAAGTTGTATAAATTTGAGCATGGGAAAATGTTTCATCTTTTTGTACATCAATTCCATTTCCATTAACTAAAGAGACATGATTAAAACTCGTGCTAATTAAACCGCCTGTTGCATTTAATTTAGAATCACCAACTACTTCAATCATTTTATTTGCATCTTCAATTAGCTTAACTAATTCAATATCCTTGGTAGATTTATCATAAATATTGTTAACTGAACTATATTGTTTTTTTGGCGTAAAATCTGAAAAATTTGGATCCTCTTGACTATTTTTGCAAGCTTTATAAGCTCTATCTACTAAAATATCCAAATTATTCAATTTAGAAGTATATGCAAACCCAATTTTTTTTCCAATACAAATTCTTACACCAACTCCAGATTCATTATTTTCAGTAGTCTCTTCAATTGCATTATTATTGATCCTAATATCTTTAGAATTAGATTTAGAATAAAATATTTCATAATTTGATACATTTAATTTTTTAATATGATTTTGAACTTTTTTAATTAAATTCACTATATTCCACCGCCCACTAAAGTTTGATTTAATTTAATATGAGGGCCTCCATCATCAACAGGGACATGTTGAATTTTCTCACCTTTTCCACATATTCCTGGATTATTTATATCCCTTTTATCTCCCACTAACTCAATATTTGACAAAACATCCAAAACTGATCCTGAAATAGATACATCACGAAGTCTATCAGACAATTCACCTTTTTCTATAAGATATGCTTCTTCAACTCCAAACATAAATTTACCTTCTTTTGTGTTAACTTGACCACCTGTTCCACCCTTTAGATAAATCCCTGAATTTATATCCGCAATCATCTCCCCAAATGATGAATCACCTTCTTCAACATAAATGTTTGACATTCTAACAATTGGAGATAAATCATAGCCTTGTGCTCGAGCATTACCTGTGGATAATGTATCAAAATTAGAGGCAGTCTCACGAGAATGTAAATAACTTACTAATTTTCCTTCTTTAATTATTTCTGTCTTTTGAGCTCTAACCCCTTCATCATCATATGCATAAAAACCGTGTTTTTGTGAAATATTTGGATCATCACAGATTGTAACATAATCTGGAGCTATTAATTGTCCAATTTTGCCTTCTAATATAGAATCATGTTGTAATATTTGATCTGCCTCTGTTGCATGTCCTAATGCTTCATGAGTAAATAGACCAACAATTCTAGGATCTAAAATAGCAGTGTAAATTCCTGACCTTGCTCTTTTAGAATTTAGAGCATCATAAGCCTTTTTTGCAGCAAGTTTACCTAAATTATACGCTTCTGAATTCTCGATTAATTCCCAACCACCAACACCACCAATCCTCTCATAGCCCATCTGAACTGTATTTGAATCTTTAGAAGTTGCTATCGTAGCTAGACGCAGACGAGAATATTTTTGTGATATATCTGCACCTTCTGAATTAATATATCTTTTTTTAACATCATTATCAGAATAAGAAACTGTTACACTTTTTATCTTATTACTATAATCCATAGCAGACTTAGATATCTCAGATATTAAATCCATTTTAGTATTTAAATTCACATCCAATGTAGATGTTTTTGGTTTTATATCCACAGATTTTTCAATCGATTCTGAATTATCCAAAAATGATTCATTGTGTTTTTTTGAATTAAATGTGGCTTTTGCTAATTTTAGAGCAGAATTCATAGATTTTTCGAATTCATGTAAATCTGTGCATGATGAAAAACCCCATGCATTTTTATACAAAACACGAATACCAAATCCATAATCTGATCCCAAAATGTATTTATCCATATTATTATCTTTCATAGAAAGTAGATTACCATTTGATTCATCTAATCTCACATCAACATAATCTGCACCTAGATCAATCACTCTATCTATTTCTTTTTTAATTTTTAAATCCATAAAAACCGTTTATATAATTCAAATAAAAATCTATTAAATTAATCGATAAAAAAATGAAATTATATATTTCTAAATTTTAATTTCCTAATAAAGTATTCAAAGATTAACTAACTCAAAACAACTTACCATTATTATTCAAAAAAGGTTTATCTTTTTGAAAATCAAACAAAAAGTTTTTAAAAAAGTACTAACTTAAATATAGATTATAAAACTAAAGAGGAATATTTTATGCCTGATCAAAATATTGCAGAGTGGTTATTAGAAGGTCAACATATAATTACACCCAAAAATAAAGTTTATGAGCCTTGTGTGCTTGTAGACACTCTAAATAAAAAAATAATTAAAGGACCATATCTTAGACCTAAAAATTCCTCAATAAAATTAAGAACTGACCTAAAAAACAAAGGATTAAACTTCCATGATACTGAAACATGGCGATTAGAAGGCCAAATTGTTGAAACTTTTGAAAATAAAAAATATGAAGCATATATCTTGGTAGATTCTAACACAAAAGAAATAATAAAAGGACCATATCTGAGTGAAATTAACAACTTCCAAAAAAAATCAGATGGTAAAATATTTGATGAGATAACAAGATTAGATATGGAAATAAAAGAGATGATATCCAATTATAAACAGAATTTCAATGAACAATTACAAGCAATTGAAAAATAATAATAGAACAATTTTGTACAATTACAGTTCACATTAATCTTATTTTAATCTAAGAAATGCAAAAAAAGTTTAAACAAATAGAAATAAACAAAGGATCTGATTTTGGAGATAGTTTCAATTCTAACGTTGAGAATATTTTGGAAAAATATTGGTTTTTTTGTATCAAACAACAGTAAGAATACAGAAATAGATGATATAAAACAAAAACTTTCAGAATTTAATAAAGAAATTGATAATTATGGAGATAAAAAAACCTTTGTAGATGAATTATTATACGGTTTTTCTCAATGTGTTGATGAAAAATGGAGTATAAATAATTTGGAAGTTATAGAAACTTTATACAATATATTCACTCCAGAAATAAATATAGAAACAGAAAAAAAAGAAATTATAGATTATTTAGATATAAATAACGACGATATGTCTTACTAAAATAGATTTATACGCCGAGGGAGGGATTTGAACCCTCGCGTTCCATACGGAACACTGGCTCTCAAGGCCAGCGCCTTAGCCAGGCTAGACTACCTCGGCAAATTATGAAGTATATTTTTTTGATCTATTGATAAGGTCCAACAAAATATTCATTAAATATTTTGTATCAAATCTCTTCAAATTACCAAAAGAACATGAACGTTCTGAGTAAGTACAAACATTATCTGGACATACAGTCTTACCTGTTATAATAATAGGTACAGGATCTGCAGTATGATCTCCTTTTTTTGAAGAAGTAGTATGATCTGCGGTTAAAGCAACAATAGTATCTGAATCTACTTTTTTGGTAATATATCCAACCATTTCATCAAATATTTTAATCATCTCACATTTCTTTTGAATTTCGCCTTCATGTGAAACTTCATCAATTCCCTCTACATGAATTAGACAAAAATCATGACTTTTCAACATTTTAAGAGCCATATCAGCTTTATTTTTAAGATTAGAATCAATATAACCTGTAGCTCCAGATATTTCAGGTACACTTGCACCTAAAGCTCTTCCTAATCCTTTAATTAATCCTGCTCCTGCTAAAAAACTAGCTTTTAATCCATGCTTTTTTTCAAAAGATTCAAAATCAGGAGTAGATCCTGCGCCCCGAGGTATAATAATATTTGCAGGTGTAAGATTATTTTTTTCCCTTTTCAAATTTATGGGATGTTTTGATAATACTTGATATGATTTTTTTACAAATTCATTTACAATTTCTGCTGTAAATTTAGCTTCTTTTGTATCTTCCAAAGCTTCAGATTGATTTATATTTTTATTTAGTCCATGTGGATCTACATCAGAGATAGTAGGTGATAAATTTTCACCTCTCAATACTAAAACACAACGATAATCCATTGAATTTTTAAAAATAATTTTAACTCCTCTAATTTCTGAAATTTTAGATAATTCTGCCTCCAATACATCAATATCTTCTCTAATCCATCCTGCAGTTCTATCTATAAGAACTTTATCAGAATTAATAGTACTATAATTACATCTAAGAGAAATATCATCCTTTCCTATATCTATACCGGCCCCTAATGCTTCAAGAGGCCCTCTACCCGTATATTCTTCTTTAGGATTATATCCTAAGATAGATAGGTGAGCAGTGTCACTACCTGCAACATTACCTATACCTAAAATATCCATTATACCACAAATTCCCTTCCTAGCTAAATCGTCTATATTAGGTATATCTGCATATTCTAGAGGTGTTTTACCACTTAACTCATTTAATGGCAAATCTGCCATTCCATCTCCTACTATAAACAAAATTTTCATTGACAATACCTAAAAAACAAAAATTTAAGAAAGAAGATATATCCTCATCAGTAAAGTTAATTTTGATATCGGTTTTGGTCTAAACTAGATAGATTAAAACTATGTTAAAAAATAAGTTTTTGAGAGTATAAACAGTGCGTTGGTGAATAATACATGGATTTTATAGCAAATGTAAAAATAGAATTGAAAAAAGGCATGGTTGACCCTGAAGGAAATACCGCAAAAAAAGCTCTAAATTTATTAGGATATGATAATGTAGAAGATGTAAAATCGTCTAAATATCTTACCCTACACTTGTCTGGAGAAGATAAAAATAAAATTCATAACCAAATCGATGAAATGTGCAAACGTCTACTAGCTAATCCAGTAATTCATAACTATATTATATCAATTTCAGAGGATAAATCATGAAAATAGGGGTAGTAGTTTATCCTGGATCAAATTGTGACAAAGATGTATATCATGTGTTTTCTAATGTTTTAAAAATAGACACTGAATATATAAAATATGATGTAAAGGACATAGCTAATTTTGATGGTATTGTAATACCAGGTGGGTTTTCATATGGTGATCATCTGCGAGGCGGAGCTATTGCTGCAAATATGCCAGTTACTTTAGCAATAAAAAAATTAGCAAAAGAAAAAAAGCATATTTTAGGAATTTGTAATGGTTTTCAAGTCTTAACTGAATCTATGCTTTTGCCAGGAGCATTAACAAGAAACAATTCAAACAAATTTATTTGCAAATGGACTAATTTAAAAATAGAGACAAAAAAACCAAATTTTACCAATCAATTAACTAATAAATTCTTACCTATGCCAATAGCACATGGTGAGGGAAATTATTATGCTGATAAAAAATTACTAAGGGAACTTGAAGAAAATGACCAGATTTTTGCTAGATATGTAAATAAAAAGGGAGAGATTACAGAAAAAGCTAATCCAAATGGATCTATAGAAAATATTGCAGGAATAACTAATCTAGATGGAAACATAGTTGGTCTTATGCCACACCCTGAAAGAGTCTCTGAAAAAATATTAGGATCAGATGAAGGAAAATTAATATTTAAGTCCATGATAGAATCAATAAAGAAGGATCTAAAATGAAATATAAAGACTTAGACGTATCACTCACCAAAGAAGAGATTGATCTAATTAAAAAAGAAGTCAAAAGAGAACCAACCACCTTAGAAGTAGGTATGATGGATGTAATGTGGTCTGAACATTGTTCATACAAAAGTAGTAAGAATTATTTGAAACTGCTTCCCACAAAAGGTAAAAATGTAATTATGGGCCCAGGAGAAGATGGAGGGATTGTTAAATTTGATGATGAAAATGTATTAGTTCTCTCCTTTGAAAGTCATAATCATCCTTCAGCTATTGAACCCTTTGGTGGCGCAGCTACCGGGGTAGGTGGGATTTATCGTGATATTTTTTGTATGGGTGCAAGACCAATTGCAGGCCTAGATTCACTTCGATTCGGAGAATTATCTAATGAAAGAGTAAGATATCTATTTGAAAATGTTGTCAGAGGTATTTCAGAATATGGAAATTGCGTAGGAATACCTACTGTTGCAGGTGATGTAAAATTTGGAAGTAAATATGAAAAAAATTGTTTAGTTAATGCTATGTGTGTGGGTTATGCTAAGCGCAAAGATATCATTAGAAGTGTAGCTTCAAATCCAGGTGATTATTTTATTATTGCAGGTGGCACCACCGGACGAGATGGAATACATGGAGTTACCTTCGCATCAGAAGAACTTAATGAGGACTCTGAAGAAGAAAGAGGCGCAGTGCAAATTGGAGATCCATTTACTGAAAAACAAGTTATGGAAGCAGCCCTAGAAGCAAATGAAAAAGGGTATCTAAATGGAATGAAAGATTTAGGTGGTGGGGGATTAACTTGTGCATCTTCTGAAATGGCAGCTGCTGGAAATTGCGGTGCAGAAATAGATATTAATTTAGTACCTCAAAGAGAGCCTAATATGACGTCTTATGAGATTATGATCTCTGAATCTCAAGAGAGAATGTTATTTGCAGTGGATGAAGATCACAAAGATGATTTATGTAATCTACTTAAATGGTATAACATCTCTTATGCTATCATAGGTAGAGTTACAGATACAGGTCAATTTATAGTAAAAGATAAAGATAAAATTCTTGCAAATATCCCTGCTAAATTCATATCAGGAGGTATAACTTACAATAGAACATATAAAAAACCCAAAGATTTTGAAGATCAAAAAAAGATAGAAAAACCTAAGATACAAGATATAGAAAAATCTTTTCTTAAATTGATAGAATCTCCAAATATAGCAAGCAAAAAATGGGTTTATGAACAATATGACCATGAAGTGCAAATAAAAAATGTAATTAAATGTGGATCTGATTCTGCAGTGCTTAGAATAAAGAATAAAAAAGGTATCGCACTAAAGACAGACTGTAATGGTTTTTATTGTGATCTAGATCCTTATACTGGCGCAGCCGGTGCAGTTGCTGAATGTTTACGAAATATCAGCTGTGTTGGTGCAGAAAGTCTATGTTGTGTGGATTGTCTTAATGTAGGAAACCCTGAAAAAGAAGAATCTTTTTGGAGATTTAAGGAAGTTATAAATGGTATTAAAGATGCCTGTGAAGAATTTAATATTCCAATCGTTGGAGGAAATGTAAGTTTCTATAATGAAGCAGAGGGTATTTCTATATATCCAACTCCACTTATAGGGATTTTAGGAAAAATTGAAGATGTTAATAAAGTAAAAAATTCATATTTTAAATCAGAAGGAAATTATATTGTATGTATAGGGGCCACTAAAGATGAGATGGGCGGATCAGAGTATTATAGATTAATTTATAATATAGATGAAGGAGAACCGCCTAAAGTTGATTTTAAAGAAGAATATAAAAACGCGAAATTTGTATCCAAGTGCATAAATCATACCCTATTAAATGCAGCACATGATTGTTCTGAAGGTGGACTTGCAATAACAATAGCCGAGATGACTTTTTTAAATGAATTAGGGTCTAAAATAGATATATCAAAACTAAATAAAACCAATTTAGAAGATGATGAAATTTTATTTTCTGAATCACATGCTAGATATATCTTGGAGATACCAAAAGAAAAAATAGATGAATTCAAAAAACAAGCAAAAAAAATGGATATAATATATTCTATAATTGGAAAAACGCAACGAGATAGATTTATAATAATAAATAAAAATAAAGAATTAATTAATATTGAAATTAAAGAAATTAAAAATAGATATGAATCAGCTATTCCAAAAATAATGGGAGTTTAATTAACCTCCACATAAGTAGTCTCATCAGCATAAACATGCGTTTTGACATTGTTTTTAGATCCATTATAAAAATCTAGATTATAATCTCCTGCTCTACAATCATCAATTGTTACCACAGTTTGGTCTTTATCTATTTTAACATTACCCATACTACTGTATTTTTCAACTGATTCTTTATATGCATAATATGATTTCTTTTTATTTCTCTCTGCATCAACAATTCCCCAATGACGTTCCTCTTCAGGGGTTCCAGGATAATCTTCATTATTGTAGGAGAAAAATACCGCACCAATTATATCAGGAGCATTAACTAATATATCATAAGATTCTTTTAGATATTCAGCTTGTATATCTTCATTATGTGCACCTTTATAATTTGCTTTCCAACCAAAACCACCTGAAGGGTATCCAAATTCCATAAAACAAAACGGTAGATAAATACCTGTACTTTTGGCAAAAGAAGCAAACCAAGATAATGTTTCAGGTCCACCTGGAGACCAAGATCCAGGATAATTATCTAATCCAATATAATCTAACCAACGTCCACCCTTTGTATGTAGTAATCTATAGACAACATCAGGCGCAACACAAATATTTGTAGATATTCGAGCCTGTTGATCAACATTTTTTGTAGTAGCTCCAACTGCATCGATAATTCCTGAAATTTGATCAAAAGATTTGCCAATCATGAACTACATCTTTATATCGAGAAACTACCTTAGAAACATAATCTTGAATATATTCTGCACATTTATCATCATTATAATCTGTTTGAAAGATTGGTGGCATTGTAGCTAGAACACCTATAATTTTTAAGCCGCTTTTTTTTGCTGATGCAACTAATTTATCAAAATATCCAAATTCATATTTATTTGGTTCTGGATTTATCAACATCCACCAAAAATCAAATCGAACATACTCTACTCCCGCTTCTCGCATAGAAGCAAAGTCTTGGTCAATTAAATCTTCTCTATGACCTGGATATGCATGATAACCTATTCCAAAAATAAAATCATCATGAGTAGTTTGTTTATATTTCACTTCATCATATTTTCCTTTATTTTTTAATTTGATTACAATCCGACCCCTTTTAAATTTGTCCTCAGATTTTATATCATATTTAGGGATATAACCATATGGATATTGCACTCTAAACACCTCCGGAACATACATATTATGATTCTTTGTTCAACCTGAAATCAATTAATAATAATTCCCGCAAAGTAACTAAAGTATTTTTAGCTACTAAAAAAACCTATCTTTAACTATTTATAAACTTTTTGTAGGTTTAAATACTTGCAAAATTGTACATTTATAGATATACAGTTTTTTAGTAATTAAACTCGCAGTTTAACCTCTTTTTCAAATATTTCAAAAATTAATTAAATTCCCTATTTTGATAATGATCTAAACATAATACTCCATCATCAATATAAGAATTTAAAAATAATCTTTTTGTCTCATAATATGCTGGTTTTTTTCTAATTAAATAATTATCAATTTCTCCATCTATTCCAATTATACCAAACCATTCTTCAGGATCAGTTTGATCATGAACATTTTCTCCTCTTTCAAACAAATTATTTTTCCACCATTCATCGTTCCATTCAAAAACTAATCCTCCAATACTACCTGCTTTTAGAAGATCATACCATCTATCATATATCTCTCTAGATTGATCTAACTCTGATTTGCCACCATATCCTTTCCACAGAGATCCAGATGATGTACTTAGACCAAATTCAGAAATTAAAAAAGGCTTATTTGGATATTTTTCTCTTAAAGAAACAAGATAATCAAAAAAAGTCTTCTGTACTTGATAAGAATAAACATTAAAACTGATGACATCAAAAAAAGGTAATTCCAACCAATCTTCCCAAGGAGGTAGAGCATGAGTTATCGGACGTGAAATATCTAGACTTTTAGCAGTTTGATATAAATCCAACAAAAAAGCACGAGTTGCTGGAACACCTACTTTGTGAATCACACCACAATCTAATTCATTTCCAATACACCACATTATAATATTTTCACGATCAATGTGTCTCTCTATTGTTTCAGTCAATAGATCTTTTGATTCTTTATGATAATTTGGTTCCCAAAAATCATGGTGTTGGCCACCCTCAGGAGATACATTGATCCCTTCTATAACATATATACCATAAGACTCAGCTATATCTAATACATGATCATCAAGAGGAGCATAACTTCTGATGGTATTTATTCCTGCTTGTCTCATCCACCTAAAATCTCTTTTTATATTTACATGTGTTGGTTGCCCATCTAGAGGATTTTCACCAGGCATATAAGGAGAATAGCAAACTCCTTTTAATAAAACTTCTTCATCCCCAATTTGTAAATAATTAGGCTTAAGAGAGAAATTATCACTATCCTTAGGTTGTGAAAATTGAATGTTTTGATCAGACATTATTAAAAATACAAAAAGTATAGATTTAAATAGATTGTATTTAGAAATTTAAATTAAAATAATTTCTAAAGTTACATATCTAAATAACTAAAATCTAAGTTAAAAGGAAGCAAATAAGAATATATAAAAACCTAATACAAATTATAATCTAATATGATTTTAGACAAAATAGAAGCATTTGGGCATCCTAATGTATTATCAACGCACAAGACCACTTTAGAATTTACAAAAGATAATTTTTTAACCCTAAGAGGAGACTGTATTGTCGGTATAAATTCAAATAAATCAATAGCAGAACTTTCAAATAAATTCAAGGATTTTGTTAAAAAAGAGAGGAAAATCAGATGCAAAATTAAAACTAAAAGCTATGAAGATAATATTGTAGGTTATGGAAATCAACACCTAACTTTAGATCATCCTAAAGATATTGTTTTGAGAAAATCTAAATTTATATGCCCAAGAACACTTCTTATAAATTGTAATAAAGCAGCTTATGATATCAATAGGGACTTAATAGAAGAATTAAAGAACAAAGAAAAATTAGAAGTTATTTTTGAATTAATATAATTTTATAAAATCAGGAGACTCTCAAAACTTATAAATATCCATATCTAAAGAAGTGAATTAGATGAACTCAATAATCTTAGAAGAACTTAAACCAAAAATTAAGGATTTTGAGAAAAAAATAGGTAAAAAAATATCCTTATCTCCTACTAAATTAATTACCCTAGGCCAATGCAGAAGAAAATATATAAAAGATGTCTTAGAACCGATATATATTCCATCACCTAGCGCAGTTACAGGTTCAGCTTGGCATCATATGGCCAAAGAAGTTACAGATTATATCGATGCTAATTTTGAAAACATAATTGGATCGGACCAAATAACTTCATTTAAAGTATTAAAAGATGTAGCAAATAATGCTATTGATTCATTTTGGAAAAAAGCAAAAGAAGAAGAAAAAAATTGCTTCAAAGATTTAGGAGAATTTCTAATATATCAAAGAAATAATGAAGTTTGGACAGATGAATTTTTAAGAAGAATGGCCTACAAAATTGAGGAACTTTCAAAATTAGGTGATCCTACAAATAAATGGGTAAAAGCCCAAATTGTGCCAACTCATGCAGAAAAAAGAATTAAAATAGAAAATTTACGTTTCACAGGTATCTTAGATAAAATGTCAAGAATATCCCCAAATAGTGAAACTTACTTAATTACAGACTACAAAACAGGAAAACCGCCAGCAGTTGGTGTGTGGTCAGATGTAGAAAAACAACTACTTATGTATAAATATCTATCTGTAGCTAATAATTTAATACCAAACAATTCTGAAATCCATGGAAGTGTATACTATGTGAGATTGCAAGAAGAAAGATTTGTCCCTCTACCTCCGCTAGAAAAAACTAAAGAAATAGTAGAAAATTTACTCATAAATGCCTGGACTACCTTATTTTCAAATGATGATAATCCAAACCCAAACAAACTTTGCAAGTGGTGTCCTTATGAGTGTATCCACAAACCTATCTAGCCCATCTGCAAACAAAAGATGCCATACCCAAGCCAACAGTGTCTAATCGCATCAATATTTCTTTTGTAATTGCTTTTTTGCAGTTTTTCTCATTACTTATAATCTGATTTCGAGTCATGTATTTTACTTTATCAGATATGACATTTTTGATAATCAACATTACTTTTTTCTTAATATATGAAATATCAATTGTTGTTCTATCTGCTAAAGTCACAAATTTAGCCAAATCAGATACAACAATTTTAATCTCGCCATTTCCACCTATTTTTTGATGATCAGCAGTCTCCCAGCTTCCGCCCCACTTGATTTCAAATAAATCTTTTGAAATTAAAATTACATCTAAACGATCAGGATTAATTTTCTTTTTTGATTTCTCTAGCACATTACATATTGTTGCATAATCATAGCGACCTGGAATTAAAAATGAAAAAAAATCTTCTCCAACTACTGCTGCAATTTGATTGCCACCCACCCCAAAAGTACCTTCTAAAGTAACCAAAGGTATCTTTTTTGAAATCTCATCCTCTGCTAAAGATAGAATAGTAGAAGGTCTGTGAGCTCCGACTAAATCGCTTCTTAAATCTTTAATTTCACTCAAGATCGTATCATGCTCATCTTTTCTTGCAGCGTGTTGAGCTTTAACTTCATCTAAAATTGTATTTAATCTCAAACGTAGCTCTGCATTCATTACACCATTTTGATCTAGATAATTAACTGCTTCATCTACATCCTCACTTTTTGCAGAAGTATAAGACATTTTTTCGAATGCCCCAGCTAATATATCATTTATTTCTTGTTTGAAAGTATGAATTTCATCTTTTAAAAAAGACATATCATCTTTAAGTATCTCATTAGGATTTTCTTTGTTTTTTACACCTACTTTCTCAAGAAGAGTAAGCATATCCTCTTCAGATTCTACTTTTTCCAATTCAGATGGAGGTATGCCTGCAACAGACCCAGCTATTAACTTTAATTGTGTTTGTAAACCTTCTAATGAATTTTGAGTCTTTTTCTTAAATCTCCTACCCATAAACCAACTTATACCTGAAGCTAAACCTTTTGCAATCATTAAAGGAAAAACCAATCAAAACACCTCATAGAGGATTAAAAATAATAGACCATAAGTATTTTAACTATACTTAAAAGTAAAATTCAATTTATAAGATCAAACCTTATCCTACAAAAAGTGGTATTTTTTGTCTATTTTAAAATATCTAAATATAGATTCAGAAGGATATAAAATTGATTTTGAATCTTATTTCCATAAAAAAGGGATTATAGACTATACAATAGATAATGTAAGATATTTAAGTCACAATAGTATAGCTAATAACTTTTTAGATCAAATAAATGAATATTTACATCCGGTCTTATCTAAATATTTCAATGAACAACTAAATACATTAATAATCACCAATTATGATGCAAAAGAGTTAAATAAAGAAATATTCAATTTTGGTATAGGCCCGATTGGAATTAATAGAAATTCAGAGCCAAAAGAATTATTGATAATTGAAAATAAATATTTTAGAAAAATAATAACTAAAAATAACATACTAGAAATTTTAATACTTCATGAAAAGAAGCATATAGACTTAAATTTTTCAACAGAGGAAATTAACTCTAAATTAAATGAAATCCCCTCTCAATTAGTTTATTCTCTAAAAAATATAATCGAAGACATATGGATAAATAAATCAATAAAAAAAGATCATAATTTGAATTTAGAAGATTATTTTAACATTAAACATGATAAAATATATATAAATAAAATTAAAAACCAAATAGATCTAATTGCAGTTCTAAATTATTTTGCTACATCAGTTTTATCTAATCGATTTAATCTAGATATAATATCCTTATTTATATCTAAAGATGAAATAGAAAACAATAGTAAATTTAGATTAATATGTAATATATTAAATAATGTTTTTGATCTAAAACCAAATAAAGAAAATCTAATAAGATCAATAAAAGATATATATAGTACTATAGATAAAAATAATTTGTTCTAAATATATATATCAATCATTTTTGAAAATAAATAATCTACATTAAGCATTTATATCCCACTTGCTGTTTTTCTCTTATCAATAAAATATTGAAAAATAGTATAAATTATTGGCAACAAAGTAATAATGCTTGCAGCCAAAAAAACGGCACTTAGATCAAATCCACCCAATATTAATGCAAACATAGGAGGAGAAACAGTTTGTCCCAAATAAATCATCATGCTAAATACAGACATAACGCCAGCTCGTAACTCATTAGGTGCTTTTTCAGTTGCAACAGTAGTTATAGTTGGCATCAGTAGTGAAAAACCAATTCCCCATATATTAATGGCAAAAATATCCATATCAAGCTTTGAGCTAGTGAAATTAAAAACAATGCAAACCCACAAATACAAAAACCCCCAAATATAAGCAAATGTTCATCAAAAAATTTTCTGAACTTACCTGTTTGTGATGAAAATAAAGCGGCAGTTGTAGATCCTACAGATAAAGCTAAGCCAGCAAAAGCTGTTGAAAAATCTAATTCATCAGTAATAATCATTGGAACATAAACAACTATACAATAGAGCAAAACAAACATCATAAAATTTGTGAAAAAAATCCAAATAGTTTTTGAATGTCTTATAACTACTCCAGCTGCTTTAATATATTGTTTAAATGTATTTTTCTCTACGTCTTCAATAGTATCCAGCTTCATCCATACTAAAACTCCCACAGGAATCGCCAAAGAATAAATCAAAAAAGGATAAAACCAAGCAATTGTTGCCAAAAATCCAGCAAGGAGGAACATTATTGCATTAACTAAATTTTGTGCAGATGTTCTATAACCCATAGCTTTAGCTCTTTCATAATCTTGGAAAAGATCACCTATCAACGTGACACCAATATTCATCATGCCTGTCACACAAATACCTTGCATAGCTCTCAAAATAAGTACTGTAAAAAAAATTATTTGCAAAAACTATTGCTACACTTGCAATACCGAATAATAATACACAAGGAACAATTACTATTTTTCTTCCAATACGATCAGCAAGTACACCGAGTATAGGAGTAAATATTAATGTAAATAAAGTATAAACACTTAAAATCCAACCTACAGAAGTTTTAGTTGTTCCAAGCAATTCAACTAATGCCGGCAGAATTGGGCCAATGATACTTCTACCCATAACAGCCATAATTACAATGCTTAGTATTAACAGAAAATTTTTGTTTTTAGAAAGACTCATATTTACTAATAAACTTAAATATATATTTAAATTCTAGTAAAAACACTTATTTAGTATTTTTATAAAAAAGTAAATTACTTAAAGCTTCTATGTTGCACTGTATTTAGGAGTTTTTGGATGAAAATTGTAAATGGTATTCGCGGATATCTCAGAGAGATGAGTTCAATATTTAGGAGAGGAAAAAAAGTTGCTATCTTAATAGATGGACCAAATATGCTTCGAAAAGATTTAAATGTGGAATTAAAACATATTAAAGATTATGTTACAGAATTAGGTCAAGTTAATATTAGTAAAGTCTTTTTAAATGAAAAAGCTTCTGAAAAATTGATGGAAGCCCTAAGTAATGAAGGTTTTTCTCCTGTAGTTGTCTCTGGAAGTATAGGAATTATGCTAACTATAGAAGCTATGGATGTAATATACAACCCAAATATTGATGTTTTAGTGCTTGGAGCAAGAAATGCAGGATATAAACATATTCTTTCAAAAGCAAAAGAAAACGGAAAAGAAACAGTTATTATTGGTTGTGAACCGGGATTTAGCATTGCACTACAAAAAGCAGCAGATTATGTAATAGATGCTACACATATTGCTGAAGAGATCAAAAAATTAGAAGAAGAGAGTGAAGATAAAAAAAGAAAAAGAAAAAATAGAAATAACTAATCTAAAAAAAGCTTTTTTTAGCAAAAATCTTAAAACACAAAAAATAGTAGGTATTATCATGACAGTTGCATTTGCCTTAATTACAGTTGAGCCAAAAAACGAAAAAGAACTTATTGAAAGCCTCAAAAAATACAAAGAAATAATAAAAATATGGGAAGTTTATGGTGAATATGATATAGTTGCAAAAATTGAAATAGAATCTCCAGAAAAATTGAATTTACTTATGACAGAAAAATTAAGAAAAGAAAAAGGCATCAAAAATACAAGCACTCTTTTAGCCTTTGAATAGGGATTAATTATCTGATTTATTTAGATATGAATAGACAAAATAATTAAAACTCTCAGAGATATCTAAAATATCTGAATTAAAAAGCAATTTTGAAGATTTAATATCTTCTTTTATGTTCTTTCCAGCCCCCAAATTATCTTTTGATAATATATTTTTGAAAAGATTTTTTATATCCGTATCTCTTTTTATCTCAATAACTATCTTGTCACCCGCAATCCAAGGACCACTTAAGATTGCGTTATCCTTTTTATATTTCTCTAAAAAATTTTTAACATGATCATATTTACTAACAGGTGGGCCAAATAATCTTTTTACACCTGATATGTCTTTGCAATAAAGTTCAAACAAAATTAAGTTGAAGTTATTTTCTGAAAAATAATCATATCGCAATACTTGAATATCTTCTTTTTGCAAAGATCTAAAGATTGCCTTTGCAGTTTTTTTAAGCTGTGGATATAATACATCTTCAACTAATGGTTTACTTTCAAAAAATATTCCTACAAAAAGAGTATTTCTTAAACTAATAATTTTTCTAAGTTGATCCCTTTTAGGTAATTTAGGTTTCTTTTTGAAAAAAAAGGAAATATCAGGATTCTCATTGAATTTTTTTGCAAGATATATAAACTTAAAATAATTAGATCTAGATAGAGCACTTGCTACATTCCTAAATTTATCAACAGGATCAATTACAACTAAATTTTCATAAAAACGCTTTAGGACTTCTCTTTGTGGAAAATGCTCTTCAATTTGAACTCCTTCCCTTTTTTTCCATCTACATACGTCTTCAATTAAACCTATAAATGATTCATATTTTAATATTAACAACTCACATAAATATCCTGAAAAACCTTCAATTCTTGCTTCTGCACCATACAGACTATTTTCTTTAAGAAATTGTTTAAAAATACGAATTTCTGAAATTAATTTAGAATTTAATCTGTCCATTAGATAATTATTATGAAAGGGAGTCCGATCAACAGCAGATTTTAAATCTGAGGCACTTTTTAGATCATAACAAGGCACAATTTCAATCTTAAAATCTAAATACAATATTTGAACATAGGGATGTTCTGCATAATTAATTAAATAATCAGAATTTAGTTTTTTTGCAACTTCCCTACCTACGTCAAGTCCTAATTTTTTCAATTCTTCTTTTGATAGATCTTCACTAAATTTCAAAAAAAAATCAATATCTTTATTTCCTCGCAACCAAGTGTCTCTTGCAATTGAACCCACAAGTAATTCTTTAAATGAGATATTTGATTTAAAATAGATTTAACCTTATTTTTTGTATTTTTAACAATATCTCGCTCCTTTTGATTAGGTTCTACTTTTTGTTTTACTTCATCTAACAATTTATTCAAAATAAAACACCAAAAATATCCTCATATTCTGGACCTTGTGGTTTTAATTCACTTTTTTTCAAGACAATTGAATTAACTCTAAATTTAGAAAAAAATCTATCTCTGTTATTTTCAATTAATTTTACTAAATAAGACTTATCTTTTGCAGATTTTATTCTTGAAAACGTTATATGAGGATGATATCTTTTATCTTTTTTAAATCCTACTTTAGCTAATTTTTGATCTATTTTTTTGTGAATATCAAATATAATATCTTCACCTTCTAAAATTCCTGCCCAAATTACTTTTATATAATCCAAATTTGGAAAAGCACCTAAACCCACAACTGAAACATCAAATGGCTCCAAGTTTGTTGCAATATTATCTAGAATTTTTCTAATTTTTTCGGTTTGAATATCATCTATGTCTCCTAAAAATTTCATAGTTATATGAAGATTTTCAGGACTTACATTTTTTGGTTTTATATCTAAACTATTTAAGTCAGATTGTATTTTGGAAATTTTAGACCGAGTATCATCATCTACCTCTATAGCAATAAAAGCTCGAGTCAAATTATCCACCATATCTAAAATAAAATTC
>CAYQAE010000006.1:0-43670 GCA_964415445.1 uncultured archaeon
ATGTCTATAATAAATACTAAAATACCAAATTAAAAATACTTTTTCTACAGAGCCGAGTTATCATTAAGTTTATATATTCATAATTTTACTATTTTTTTGATAGTTTTTAGATGATTAAATCGTCTTATTCTATTCATTTTGGATATAATTGGATCTTTTGGATTTAAATGTTACCTATAAGTATAGATATTGAAATAAATAAAAAATAAAAAACGGTAACAATGATAGAAAATTTACCAAAAAGATATAAAAATAAAGAAAGTTCAATAGTGAAAATATTGAACAGCCAAATTCAGAAAGAAAAAGCAATTTGGAAGTTCGTCAATTACTCTTTTACTAGATGCGAAGAACACAGTGAAAAAAACTTTTTAATTTTTGAACACAAAGGAGAAGACATTTTTGCAAGAGTTACTATCTCTCCTTGTTGTTTCAAGATAGCATCTAGTCTAACTCGGTAATAATTAATTTCAAAAAAACCAACTAACCTTATTTTTTTTAATTATATTTTTGTAAACCTATTTTCAAAAATAGTATAAATTAGCATCTATGTGGATATATAAATAGGTTGAATCTATAAATTGAAAATATATATTGACATTTATTTTTCTAAATTTATAAAAATAAACCAAATCTATTTGATATCATTATGGAAAGTATGGAATATGTCAAACATCCACTTATTAAAAAAGATAAAGTGGAAGCTCGCACTTATCAGCAGATGATTTTTGCAAATGCAACCAAAGAAAATACTTTGGTAGTGGTTCCAACAGCACTAGGCAAAACTATTATTGCAATTTTGCTTACTGCCTACAAACTCACAGAGAATCCAAATAAAAGAATTATAATGCTAACACCAACAAAACCACTGGCTCAACAGCATTATGAATCATTTCAGAATCTTATGAATATAGATCCAGATGATATTATTCTTCTGACAGGCCAAATTCCATCAGATAAGAGAAAAAAAATCTGGAAATCTGCTAAAATTATTATATGTACACCTCAAACATTGAGAAATGATTTAGAATATGATATAACTGATTTAGATGATATATCTCTATTAATAATTGATGAAGCACATCGTGCAGTTGGGGATTATGCATATACCAAGATTGCAAAAAATTATATTGAAAATGTTAAAGATAATCTTATTTTAGCTTTAACTGCATCTCCTGGACATGATAAGAGAAAAATAGAGGAAGTATGTGAGACTCTACAAATTGAAAATGTTGATATTAGAACCGAAAAAGATGAAGATGTAAAACCATATATTAAGCCAATTGAGCTTGAATGGGTAAAAGTAGATCTTCCAAAACCATTTAAAGAAATAAGACGACTTTTGCAAGACATACTTCGAAATAATTTACAAAAATTAGTAAGATTGCGTTATCTAAAAGCTGCAAATTTAAATATATCAAAAAAAGAAATTCTAAATCTTCAAAAAAGATTACAAGCACAATTATCCAAAAGTAAAAGTGGTGCAGTCTTTGCTGCTTTGAAGCACCAAGCTGTAGCTCTAAAAATTCATTACTCTCTAGAGCTTTTAGAGACGCAAGGTATCCCCTCTTTGTATGATTATCTAGCTAAAATGTCTCATTCAAAAGTAAAATCAGTTCAGGCCCTAATGAAAGACCCTAAGATGGAAGATATTGTTGGAAAAGTAGAAAAATTATATGATGAGGGTATATATCATCCTAAATTAAAAAAATTACCAATGATAGTTTTGGAAGAGATAGAAAAGGATGAAAATTCAAAAATTATAATTTTCACTCAATATAGAAACACTGCCAAGATTATCTCAGACAAACTAAAAGGATATGGGAAAATCGATGCAGTTAGATTTGTAGGTCAAGCTAGCAAAGGAAAAGACAAGGGACTATCACAAAAAAAACAAGCTGAAGTCTTGGATTATTTTAGACAAGGGTCATACAATGTGTTAGTTGCAACTTCGGTTGCAGAAGAAGGATTAGATATCCCAAGTGTAGATCTAGTTATATTCTATGAACCAATACCATCTGAGATCAGAACTATTCAAAGGCGGGGTAGAACTGGTAGAAAACAAGCAGGCAGAGCTATAATGATGATAACAAACGACACAAGGGATGAAGCATATTATTGGAGTAGTTTTCATAAAGAAAAAAGGATGAAAGGAACATTGCGCGGCATGAAAAAAAAGAGTGGACAAACAATTTTGGAAACTTTTACTAGGGGAGATGATTCAATTAATATTTTTGTAGACATGAGAGAGCTAGATTCAAAAATAGATTCTAAATTAGAGGATCTAGGGATGAAAGTTATCAAAAAACAGCTAGATGTTGCAGATTTTTTAGTAAGTGATAGATGTGCAATAGAGAGAAAAACAGGCCAAGATTTTCTATCTTCAATTAAAGATAGAAGGTTATTTAGACAAGCTAAGCAGATGAATGATTATTTTGATAGATCCATTATGATAATCGAAGGTGATTATAAAAATTCTGGATTTCATCCTAATTCAATAAGAGGTGCATTAGTTGCTCTATCTGTAGATTATGGAATATCTGTATTTTATACCAAAGATATAGATGAGACTTCACAATTAATCTATAATATAGCAAAGAGAGAACAAAAAGAAAATAAAAGAGATTTAATGCTTAGAGGAAAAAAGAGGGCAGAGACAGAAAAAGATTTTCAAATAAATTTAGTAGAATCTCTTCCAAAAATTGGTCCAAACTTGGCAAAAAATTTAATGGAGAAATTTAGATCGATTTCAAATTTAGTTTGTGCCTCAGAAAAAGATATTGCTGAAGTTGAGGGTGTAGGTAAAAAAAGAGCAAAAGAGATAAAAAAAATATTTGGTATAAAATATTAGCTTTGTTGTCTATATTTTTTTAATTTAAAATCCTTATCTTCATCTTCTGTCTTTGACCAATACCATTTATCTCCCTTTTTAGTTCTATTTACTTTACCCTCTTCTTGGAGTCTAAATAAAAAAATTCTTACTTTAGCTAAAGATAAATTTGCTTGGTTTGCAATATCTTCTGCAGTCATTTCTTTTTTTATTAATTTTAATAGATCTCTATGATTCATTATTTTCTCCTAATTTTTTTATAAGATCAACACACTTTTCAATGCTTTCTAATATATTTTTAATTTTTACAGGATCTTTTTCTTCTTTTAGCTGTTCTCTTAAGTTTCTTTCAACAATTTTAATATCTTCTATTTTAGAATCTGCCTTTACTTTAGGTTTTAATTTTTTTGATGCAGTGGTATTGCAGTTTAGACATTTTATTTCTCCATCTATTTCAAATAGGGGGGCTTTGCATTCATTGCAAATATTTGAAAGCATTTTGCCTCCTCTAAGGAGAGCATTACTCATATTTTTGAGATCCATATCTTTTCACATATTTAAAATAATTTCTTTGAAGGCCTCTTTTTTTCTTTTTCTTTTCCAAAAAAAGTTATGTTAAATTCACGTCCACAATTAGTACAAATATATTCATATTCTGTTTTTCTGCAAGGTGCGCCACATGAAAGACATTTAACCATAAAATCACCCATAAATTAACATATTATCTTTAACTTTTAATTTATTTCTAAAAATTCTACATTTAACCTTTAATATAAATTAGTTTCATTTTTCTGGCGTTTTTTAAAAATCAATAACCTTAAATTTATACTTTTTTGGTAGTTTAATTTAGCACGTCAGAAGATGTATTTGGGGTCAAATCCACGATGGGGACTTAACGCCAGAATCGTGGTGTAACCAGGGATCATACCAAGATTTAGTGACTTGGGATTAAGGTGGGCTCCAGTGTTGAATTGAGTTTGGGTTTGCTGAGTCAATTTCGACTGTGAAGATACATTGGAGCGAAGAAACCCGCTGACAGTATGATCAGATAAACCTGTATGGGGGTTCAAATCCCTCCGACCCCATCATTTTGTTTTAATTTTTCTTTAAGCTTCTCCACTACTTTGTATATTTTATCCCAGTGTATACCTTTCCAAAAAATCTTTTCACAATTTTTACAAATCCAATAATCATCAAAATTGTTATAGGTTCCTTTTGGAACTTTATCTTTTATTTTTTCTTTTTCAATAGGTTCTAAATTTATAGCGCAAAACGGACATAGTTTATTTTTGAAAAATTCTATATTTTTCCAATTTAACTTGCTAAATAGTTCAAATAACTCATTTTCTATCTGTCTTTCTCTAAGTAAAATAGTTTTTATTTTTCTTTTTTTTGCTCGCATTGCAAGTTCTTTATCTTTAGTTAAAAGAATAGATGAATTATCTTTACATATTTTTAAGATATCATTATCTTTCATAGTTTCATCTGCAGCCACAGATAAAAATCCAAGAATATTTAACCACCTAGATAATTTTTTGAGCATACAATCTATAAAAAAAATTTTCATATGTATGTGGTAATTTAGAATCAAATTTTATTTTTTTCTTATAAAAAAGCAGAAAGACTACTTTTGACTGTATTTGCTTTTTCAGTTCCATATAAGGTTTGAATATGTTTTATAATCTCTTGTGTACATGATTTAACTTCACTTTGGTCTGTAGAATTAAAATTAATTCCTAATTTTTTAATGGTATAATCTACAACACCTTTGCCTACTCCTGGAACAATTTCATTAACTTTATCTCTTAATTCTCCAATATTTACCATTTTAAATAGCCTCCACTGATTTTGCAAGTTTATAAAAACCAATAATCATATATATACCTAATAATCCATAAAAAAGAGGTTCAATTATAAATAGAATATCAATAAAAAAATAAGCAATTATTTTGATTATTGATCCAATAAAGCCAAAAATGCAACCTAAAAACAAATATTCCCAATGCTTTGCTCCGCTTTTAAATGTTTTATAAAGTTGAGAGATTCCATAAATGGTAACAAACCAACTAAGTACAAGAAAAGGTTGATAAAAGATGCGAACAGGTATTTTTGAGTTAAAAATTAATAATATCGAAGCAACCATAGAGCTCCATATAATTATACCTAAAAAAACATATTTTCTGCCTCTTAAGAGTTTTTCTAAATCTATTTTAGATATATTTAAATCTATAGGCAAAACTAGTGCACCTAAAGCTATATGATAATATCCTAATAGATAGATACTTAAATAAATAACACTTAATATTCCGGAGGGGCCTTTTTGTTCAATATTATCTACATCTACAAAAATAGAACCTACTGCACTATATGTGGCACCAATAAATAAAAATGCAGTTGCCATAGCCCAAAAATAATATGCTTTTGATGCTCCGGTTGTTTTTTTGTAGATCATTCTATTAATATTAAATAAAATTAAACTAACTATAAAACTTATAATTAATCTAAAAGCCAAGAGTATAGATGCCATCAAAATTTAAATAGAGATATATATTTAAAAATCTTTTCCAAATTTAAAATTGGTTTTACATAAAAAATAAGTTTAATTATATTGCCTCAACCAATTTTGCAAGTTTATAGAATCCAAAAATAAAACAAAGCGCCATTATAAGTTGAAGTATTATTGAAAGCAATTCAATATAAAAACTAAGATAAGTAAAAATACCTGCGAAATCATTTCCAAATGCCGCAAAAAGACCAACATAGAGAATATTCCAACAAGAATTTGTATCTTTTAGCTGTTTTTGTATTGGTCTAAAATGATAAATTGTAAACGCAAAAACTATTGAATTAAGTAAATTAAAAGTTGATATAGATAGTTTACTAAAGGTATCTGTTTCTAAAATGACAAGAAGAAAGAAGAAAAAACTACATATTATTATTATGGAAGTAAAAAAAACCAATTTTAGGTTTTGAATGAATTTTTGATTAATTTCTCTAAATCCCATATCTTTTGACAAATAAATTGCACCTATAGGTAAGAAAAAGTATCCTGCAATATTAATTCCACGACCAATATTTTTCATTCCTTCTTTTTGAATTGAAGAAATTACTTCAAATCCATCAAGAATAAATATAATTAGAAATGTTATACGTGCAAAAAACAAAACTAAGGTTGCAGTTGCCCATTTTTTATATGCTAAGGAAGCCCCTTCAGTGCGTTTGTAAATTAGATAAGTAAATGTAAAAATTAGTAAAGTTATAAATAATAATATGACACTTTCTACGATATTTAATATATTAAATCCCATAATTTTTATTTTAGCTTTGAACTTTTAAAAAATTTCTTATCAATTCAGATCTCTTTATAATTGAAAGAATTTTAATGGAAATAAGCGGACCCGGCGGGATTTGAACCCGCGATCTTCGGCTGTCTCCACAAAAGTTATGTGAACAAAGCCATTTAGAAGGCATGCGCGCATATAAGCTCGACGCCCGATCCAAATTGCCCTTGGCTTTTCAATCACCAATCTAGGCTACGGGCCCACAAAAGAAACCCCAATTTTTTATGCATTTAATACTTGTTGAAATCTATTTCTAACTTGATCTTTATCTAAAGACATTATAAAGGAAGCTAGGCGAGGCCCGCTGTTTTTTCCAAGCAGCGCAAGATAACAAGATTTGAATACCTCTTTTTTAGGTATATCTAGCTCTTTTGATATATTGAATAATGATTTGTTTAGGGTCTCTACATCTTTTGGAATGTCTTCAACTAAATCCAATACTTTTTCTAACACATCTTTATTTATTGAATTTTTAACGCCTTTTGGAACTTTATCTACTAATTCAATTTTATATTCATCTTTAGCATAATTTTCAACCCAATTTTTGGCTTCGATAATTCTTGCTCGAATCTTTTCGAAATTTTCAACTTCTCCAATCATACTTTCAACTTTGGATTTCCATTGATTTTCATTTGCAACTTGTCCGATTAAAGCTGCAATATTATATGGAATTTGTTTTGCAAATTCTTTTGCTATATATAAATTTGAGAGTTTATACATTTTTTTGAAATTTATCTCTTCCTTTTCGTTCTTTGCAGATTTTCTACCGTAATAGATTTCTTCTATATTGTCATATTCGTTTGTTAATCTGTATATGTTTTCTAGATCAAAATTTCTTTGTTTGGAAGGTTTTTTAGTATAAAAGTATCTTATAATCTCTGAAGGCAATACCTTTAGAATATCTTGAGCAATATATGCATTTCCATGTCTTGTAGACATTTTTTCGTTATTTACTAAAAAGAATTCATAAACTAGAGGTATTGGTGGTTTAATCCCCAATAATTTTTTAGCTATGGCTTGTCCAGACGGCCAGGATCCTTGAAGGTGATCTTTACCAAAGGGTTCGCACACCACTCCAAAATATGCCCACTGAAACGGCCATTCTAATCGCCATGGAACTTTCCCTTCTTTAAATGAAACTTCACCCTTATGTCCACATCCTTTTATATTGAAACTCTTAGCTAGGGTTTTATCTCTACATTCATATCTTACAGTTTCTGATTCGATATCAAAATCTACAACTTTAGTTGTGATCTTTCCACAATTTTCACAAATTGCTTGAAATGGAATATAATCTTTAGTAATATTTTTTTGAAATTTTTTCAAAACATCTCTAGTCTCTTTTAGATGTTCAAATACATATCTAATGTATGGATAGAAAGCACCACTTTGATATAGTCTATCGTTTGAATGGTTTTCAACGTTAATTCCTAATAGTTTGGCCCCTTTGAGCCAAACATTATTGAAATGCTGACCCCAAGAACTACAACAATCAAAAGGGTCAGGTATATCAACATAAGGCATTCCTATATATCTATTAAACTCTTTATTACTCTCATGCCAATTTCCATCAAGATCAGGTAACTTAGAAGGGATTTTTCTAAGCGGATCTCTATCATCACAGGTATGTATGAATTTGGGATTATATTTTTTCTCTTCCAAAGATTTAACTATAAAATCAGCTCTAATTATATCATTTAAGTTTCCAATATGTTTTCCACCAGAGGGGGAGGCTCCACATTTTACTACAGGAGCTAGATCATCTTCATCTACTTTTTTTGTTACCTCAGATGTGACTTGATCTACCCAAAATAAATTTTTGTCTTTTATTTTAAACACCACTATTTACGCTTCTTTAGAGCAGGATTACGATCTTGGAGATATTTAGCAAATTGTTCCACAGACATATCCGGTGGAATTTCTTTTTTTAATAATACCCCTGTCCTTCCTATTTTATCTCGCCTTGTGAGTACTTCAATTCTTTCTTTTATAATATCGTAGTTTAAACCAACTTCTTTTATTGCTTTTTTTTCATTTCCAACTAAACTATATTCGATGTGTCCTTCTTTAGTAGGTTTTATAATCATTAATCTTTTATCAATTCCAGCTACCCTCATATTTTTTTTGATTTGTGGGTAATTTATTGCTCCACCAAAGTAATAAAAATCTATTTCTTGTTTTTTTGGGTTCTCTAGAGGAAAACTAATTGAAGTATATGAATTAATATAATAATGTGCTTTTTTTAGTTGCCAAGCCGTAGCTTGAGAAATTTCTTTTTTATAAGGTATTATTTCATATTTTTGTAGGGCAATATCAAGCTGAAATGAAGATATATTATTTTTGATGAATATATCTATATCAGATTTAGCTCTAACATCTCCCCTAGCAAGGCTTCCATGGATTATTGCATTTAGGTTATTTTCAAATAAACATTTGAGTATCTTTTTTGCTTCCTCTCGTAAATTTGCAAATTTTTTCCATCTTTTTTTGCTGTAGAAGATTTTTTTTTCTTGCTGACCTTTAATGATCTTCTCACGTGTCATTTAACCTCCCTTTATGGATTATAAATTTCTTTATCTAAAGTAGCGAAATCTCGTCCTCCAAGATGATATATCGGCTTTATTTTATCTATTGCTAGTTTAAAATCATCAAAAATCCCTTCTTTGACATCAGCATAAACACATTCACCTACAAAAAAAGTATGATCATCTATTGAAATTTTATCTTTTAATCTACATTCAATATGTCCGTAGCATTCTTTAATTTTAGGAGGGAATACTTCTTTAGAATCAATTTTTTCTAAATG
The DNA here is from genome assembly GCA_964415445.1 of uncultured archaeon. Classification (GTDB taxonomy): domain Archaea; phylum CAYQAE01; class CAYQAE01; order CAYQAE01; family CAYQAE01; genus CAYQAE01. The sequence goes on from CAYQAE010000006.1 coordinate 8,975, forward strand.
TGCTTTTTCTATCTTATTAGGTTCTTTTGAGGCACATATAGCCATGTTATCTAATATATCCATAGAGGGTAAATTAATTACAAATTCTTTTGTTTCTAATATGTTAGAATGGGTTTTGTGACTTTTTGCTATAGATATTCCAATGTATGGTTTATCATGTGTTAAGGGGCTATTCCATGCAATTGGTGCTATATTTGGATTATTATCTTTATCAATAGTTGTTACCAATACTACTAACTTTGGATGAATTAACCTATATGCTTTAGATTTAGAAATCTTTTTGTAGCTCATATAAATCACCAAATTTAATAATCTCCTATAAATTATAATATAAAAAAACTTATATTTAGTTAATAGATATAAATTTTAGGTGATATAAATAAAAAACCCGACATTGGCTCCCCAAGATAGAGAACTTTTTTCAATGCCCTATTATGTGGATATTATAAGAGTTATTCATTCCCAAGATTCAGTATATATCGATTTGGGATTTGTAAAGAAGGAAAATAAACTTGTTTATCTTTATAGATTAGCTTGTAGTCCTAAAATATTTAAAATTCTCTCAAATGTTCTTAAAGATAAAATAGATGAATTTGAAGATATGGTCACTTCAATTGAGCTTCCAAAAGAACCACAAAAAAATATAGATCAAGAGCATCTAAAAGGAAATATAGAAGTTGAAGAGGAATATAACAGCCCAGAGTTTATTAATGTATTTCGGGTTGGTTTTAGGCATGATATATTTTTTATGGATGTAGGTTTTCTTAAAGAAAGTGCAACAGATTTAGGTGAAGCGAATTACACACAAAGATATGTTTTTAGTCCACATGCGGCTAAGATATTTTCTAATACTATCAAAGATAACCTAAACATTTATGAAAAAAATCATAGTGAAATTATTATATAGAATCTAGGAATTTTTATGAGAACAACATGGCAGAAAAATCGAAAAAAAGAATATTATTATAAAAAAGCAAAAAAGGAAGGTTTCAGAGCTCGATCTTCTTACAAATTATTACAGATTGATAAAAAACACCATATTTTTAAAAATAATATTGTAATTTTAGATTTAGGATGTGCACCCGGGGGATGGTTGCAGGTGTGCAAACAAAAGTGCAAAGGCGCCTATATCTTGGGAGTAGATTTAGAAAATATCTCTAAAATACCTGAAATTGATTTTATAAAGGGAGATATTACACAAGAGAGGAGTGTAAATTTAATTAATCAAAAATTACCAAAAAAAGCTGATTTAATACTCTCAGATTGCTCCCCTTCTGTTTCTGGAAATTGGACCATAGATCATGCAAGGCAAGTAGAGTTAGTTTATCAGGCTTTAGATATTGCAATTAGATTTTTAAATTCAAAAGGCATTTTTGTGTGTAAAGTTTTTCAAGGAGAAGAGTTTAATAAACTGAAAAAACAATTAAAAAAGAAATTTTTGTCTTTATCGTTTTATAAACCAAAAGCATCTCGCAAAAAAAGTTCAGAAATTTATGCTATAGCTAAAAGACCTAAAAATTGATTATTCTTTTTTAAATAAAATTAATGCATCAAAAAATAGGAATTTGTTATTTTAGTAGTATTTTATTTAATGATATTTTTGTATATTTTTTTGCACAAAACGTTAGATTTATATACGCCAGTTTGGATTGTATAGCATATCATATAGGGGGTAGGGGAGATGTATAAAGACGAACTTGAAGAAACAGTTGGCAATTTAGTAAATGATTGGAAAGACTCATTAGATAAGATAAAAAACGAACCAAAAAATTTATCCAATTTACAAAACACATTTAATGAGATATTAGGTTCTTTTAAATCAGAATATGGTCTTTTGGATGATTCTTCTGATTCAGAAAAGGAAATTAGTTTAATAAGAGGCATATTAACCGATGCAACCGACGAAATAACAGGACAAATAGAAGAATTCATTATGGATAAAGCAAAGTTAGATGATTTTGAAAAAGCAATGAATACTTTAGAAGAATTTTATATTGATTTTTTATCCTTAAAAGAATTATCTTATGATGATGCGAAGGTTAAAGCAATTTGTTTGCGTATAGAAGCTTTTTTAGATAAAATAGATGAATCCGGTGATTATAAGGATATTATGCTGAAAGCTTATGAATATGCACAAGAACTTAAGGATTATAATATAGGTCAAGAAGTAAATGAAGATATTATTAATTTGATTGGAAAAGTTAATGAAATTAATATTGAAGGGTTTCAAACTGAATTGGCTGATTTCATTGAATTATTTAGGGAAGTATTGGGTGAAGATAAAGGAGATCCAGAAAGAGATCTAACTCAAATAATTGATGGTGGAGATATAGAAGATACCTAAATTAGATGTTATGAATAAACCCAATTTTAATATGTTAATCAATAGAAATTCTTATATACGAATCGTCGGAATATCAATTAAATATGCTTCCTAATAATTATGATGGAAAGTTCATTGCCTTATGTGGTTTGGATGGATGTGGAAAAACCACACAGGCAAAATTACTTCTTTCTTGGTTTAATAAAAAGCGATTGAAATCTTCTTACACTGTTGAACCAACTAATGGACCAATTGGTCGCTTAATACGAAAAGAAATTTTGCGAAAAAATAATAAGATGTCTCCACAGGCAGAAGGACTTTTATTTGGTGCAGATAGAGCTTATCATTTATATAATCAAGCAATTCCTAGATTAAAAAAATCTCATTATGTTCTCTCAGATAGATACGTTTTTTCTAGCATTGCCTATCAAGGAGCACGTGGTGCAGATATAGATTGGCTTTGGAAAATAAATGAATTTGCGATAAAACCAGATCTAGCTATATTTATAGATATTGAGCCTGATATAGGAATAAAAAGAAAAGGAGACGATTTAGATAACTTTGAAAAAGTTAAAGACCTTCAAAAAGATGTACGTAAAGTTTTTTTGGATTTAGTTAAAGAAAAATTCTTAATAAAAGTTGAAGGTAGTCAAGATAAACATGAAGTTCACAAAGAAATTATTAATTTAGTTGAGAGACATATAATAAAAAAATAATTTTAGTTGATTTTTATGGGTGAAGAAGATCAAGAATTTAGTTCAGAAGAAATAGGAGTTTTGCGCCAACCTACAAGAAAATTACTTTTAGAATTGCTAAAAGCTAGGAGCGAGAGACCTTTAGTTCTTTCTCAATTAAGTAGTCAGGCAAAAAAACACCATTCAAGCATCTGGTATCATCTTCATGTATTAGAAAAATATGAATTAATTGATCATATTCCAGCTGAGAAGGATGAAAGCCACCTAAGGCATAAATTTCAAATTACTGATAAAGGACTTAAGTTACTTGAGAAATATAAGAAATAATCCTATTTTTAGGGGATAAAAATTTCAAAATTGATTGCAGGCATCGATGAAGCCGGCCGTGGCCCTGTTATTGGTTGTATGGTTATTTGTGGTATATCTTTTAAAGAAGAAGCAATTTCTAAATTGATTGATTTAGGTGTAGTTGATTCAAAAAAATTATCTGCCAAAAAAAGAAGATATTTATTTCAAAAAATTATAGATTTAGCAGAAGATTATTCTATTTTAGAAATAAGTCCTCAAATTATCGATAGATATGTTTTTGAAAAAAAATTAAATGTTTTAGAATTAGAAAAATTCATTGAAATAATCAATAGTCTCAAAGCAGATATTTTCTATGTAGACTGTCCTGATGTGAATCCAAAAAGGTTTTTGAAAAATATTCAAAATCATCTAAAACAAAATAAAAAAATAATATGTGAACACAGAGCTGATTTAGAATATCCTGCTGTTTCTGCAGCTTCAATTTTAGCAAAAGTGAGAAGAGATTCTATAATTGAAGATTATAAAAAAAAATATGGTGATATTGGAAGCGGATATACTTCAGATCCAATTACTATTACTTTTTTGAAGAAATATTATGCAAAAAACAGAAGATTTTTATCTATAGTCCGTAAATCATGGTCTACATTATCTAAAATAAAAAAAGAAATTAATCAACAAAAATTGGATAATTTTATTTGAAAATTTATTTTGTCTCAGAAACTACCCTTCTCATCACCTTTCAGTCTGGAGTGGCCTCATCACAGACAAATAGAAAATAAAATAATTATGATTTTTCTTTTAGAAGTTCATCGAAACCTTTTGTAACTTTATCATCTATTTTTCTTACAATTTCTTTCATACCTGTACTCATATGTTCTAATACTCGATCTATATTGTCATCTACCATTCTTCTGTATTCTTTTTCGATTAACTTGTATGCAATATCATTTAGTTCTTTCTTTTCGTGTTTGGCCTTCGCTCGATCAACTATTTCTTTTGTAACTTCTGAACTTACATCCATTAATTCATCCAAAGAATTGTAAATCGCGGTTACATGTGTTTTGATATCTTCTTTTAAATTTTCTATATTGTCCAAAATTGGAGATTTTATTTCTCTCTTTTTTTCTACTTTTTTCTCTTCTTCCGCCCCTGGTATAGGTTTTTCTGGAGTAGGTTTTGCAGCTGCAGATGGTTTTGGTGGTCCTGCAGTTGGTGGTTTTCTCGGTCCCATTCCAGGTGGCGCTCTCGGTTTAAAAGGAGGTCTTCCTGCCAAAATAATTCACCTATTAATAATTTATACTAAAATCATTATTTAAAAAGAGTTTGATAGTTTAATTTTTTAATTGTTTTTAACCTTCATTTTAAATAGTGTTATGAAACCATCTTTCAAATATAAGTGTGTTAGAAGATGAAGTTAAAACTTTACTATGAGGATAAAGTATTAATATTGCTATTGGGTATAATTTGGTTGTTAGTTTTAGATATACTCTATTTAATGTTATATTTAGCGCCATAAATTTCTATATATCGTATTTATTAATTATGGCAGTAATTTGTCTTCTTAGAGATTCTATAGTTCCTTGATTTTGTATTATTTCATCTGATAAAATAAAAGCTTCAGCGATACCCCATTTAAGCTCTCTTTTATCTCTTTTGTCAAATTCTTCTTTATTTTTTATATCGTCGTCTCTATTTCTTTTTACAAGTCTTGTATACCTTATTTGAGGTGAAGCATGAATTCCAATTATTAATAAATTATCTAGATGATTTTTGAAATATTTTATTTCTTCAATACCTCGAACACCATTAATAATTACTGTCTTTTTATTTGAATTTGATATTTTATCCAAACATAATTTTGCAATTGCATTTAAACCATGTTCTTCTCTTAATAAATTAGCTATCTTTCCAACATTTTTATCAGATATTGAAAGTTTTCTATTTTTAGTTTCTTCTATAACTACATCTCCCATTCTAATATAATCAAAATTAATTTTTTCTTTTAATATCTCTATAACTAAATCTTTTCCTGACCCCGGCATACCAATAAGAGCAATTATTTTCATATTTCAACCAGCAACTAGTTTATTTAATTTTTTAAAAACATTAAAAGTTGTTTAAAGTTTCTAATTAAAACTTTAAAACTCACTCTTGAAGCTAGTATATAATTTATGTGATTTTTATGAAAAAAAGAAAAGTAGGTGTTTTGGGTGCAACCGGTATGGTTGGACAAAGATTTATAGAATCTTTAGTAGGTCATCCTTGGTTTGATCTAACTTTATTGGCTGCATCATCCCGTAGTGCAGGCAAAAAGTATATTGATGCTGCAAAGTGGTATTTAAATTCAGAAATTCCTGCGGAAGTTTCAGAACAAAAAGTTGATTTATTGAATCCTAAAGAAATAGATGATGTAGATATTGTATTTTCTGCACTTCCTGCAAATATTGCAAAAGGCGTTGAAGATAAATTAGCTGAAAAAGGAATAGTTGTTGCAAGTAATGCGTCTGCCTATAGGATGTATGAAGATATACCTCTAGTTATTCCTGAAGTAAATTCATCTCATTTGGATCTAATTGATATACAAAAGAAAAATAGAAATTGGTCAGGATATATTGTTACTAATCCAAATTGTTCTACAATTGGCATGGTTTTATCACTTAAACCACTACATGATAAATTAAAGCTTAAAGATGTAAAAGTTGTAACTTTGCAAGCGGTATCTGGCGCTGGATATAGTGGAGTTAGCTCTATGGCTATAATTGACAATGTTATTCCTTATATAAGTAGTGAAGAAGAAAAGATGGAATCAGAAACGTTGAAATTATTTGGAAAATTAGAAGATGGGAAAATAAAAAATGCTGAGATGTCGGTAAGTGCCCTATGTAATAGAATTGCCGTGATTGATGGCCATCTAGAGTCTGTTTTTGCAAAAACAGAGAAAAATTTTGATTTAGAAGAGGTAAAAAAGATATTTTCAGAATTTAAATCTGAACCACAAAAATTGAAATTACCTACAGCTCCAAAAAACCCAATTTATGTAAAAGAAGAAATAGATAGGCCTCAACCTAGATTTGATCGTTATATTGAAGGAGGGATGGCGGTATCTGTAGGAAGATTAAATAAATTGAAGCAAAATAATGAAATGAAATATGCGGTCTTATCTCACAATACTGTCAGAGGCGCTGCAGGAGCATCAATTTTGAATGCAGAAATGTTATGTGCCAAGAATTTAGTCTAAATTATCTACATTAGAAAATTTGGGAATAAATTTAAGAAAATTATTGCTAATTATATTTTGAAGATATAAATGTCAATAGATTATTCTTATATTTTTTCACATGCATCAGCATCTTTAATCTCGTTTTTTATTTTTTTAATTTCATTTAGGATATATAAATATACAGAAGGGGCTTCTAAAGCATATAGAGAATGGTATAGGGGCACATTTCTTATATTTACAGCATCAATGATATATTTATTTTTTGGACTTACTTTTGGGTGCAATGATACATCTATTAGTAATATAAATGAATTTCATAAGATTTTAGGTTTTACAGTAATGTCTTTTGGTTTTTTCTATCTGCCTTTGGGAATAATGTATCTATCTAGAGATATAGGGGTAGGTGAGCTAAATAAACAGATAATAAAAAAAATTCAATTAGTTTTTTTTATGACAATATTGTTTGTTTCTTTGTTTTTAATGCTTCTATTACCATACTTTAAGATAATAAAGTTAGCTGGTATTTTATTTAATTCTTTATATGTGGGTATTTGGTTTTTAGGCATTTATTTTTTTAATAAAGCTTATAGGCCTTTAAAGACGATGACCAAAAATAATTGTTGGTTATTTTTATATCTAGGGATGGTTGCTGAGTTAATAAAAGAAATTCTTAATTTAGCTTATTTTATTGTGGATACAGTTTTTATTTATTCCTTGATGTTGTTAGGGCAAATTATGATGATTATTTCTTTAGTTATAGGTTTTTTCAAAATTGCTAAAATGCTTGAAGTAATTTAAACATTTTTATTGATATTCTGAATACCTTAATTCCAAAGTAAAAAAATTGCTTTCTCTATTTATTTTTGTGAATATTTAGATCCTAAATTTTCAATTATCTCTTTTTTTGGAACTTCACGAAGTTTGTAATTGCTAATATAGTCTATAACTTCATTTTCTATATTTTTCATCAGATATCAAAATTATGTGAATACTTAAAGAAAATAAACATGTTTACTACTTAAAGTACTTACTTTTTTTAAAACATTTAGTTTAAATAAATTAAAATCAATATAATATATGATAATAATGCCTTTGGGATCGTTTTTCAAACGGGGTTTTTGAGGGGTCATTAACTGATTTATCAAAAAAGAAAAGAAATTCTGCTTTTGGTCATACTAAATTTGATAAGTCAATCAATAAACTAAAAGATATAAACTTGAGCATGCACAGTTGAGTCTAAATCTTTTTTAAAAAATATCAACAAAAAATTATTAAATATAATAGGATATTGTAGATTAATTGTAAAGGTGTTATTATGGGTGTAAATACTTTTTCTGGCCTTGGTTCAAAAATGCATGAGTTTGTTCAAGGAGTAGAATATGAACTTCAAGCTCGAGATGCCAAAATTAAGAAAAGGGTACAAATACATGATGGAGTAAGAATAGAAGCAAAAACAGGCATAATGAACAAAAGCAAGTCAGAAATTAGAGCAATTGGAAATGATATTCAATATACTTATGGTTCTGGTTTAAATGTAGGTATATTATCAATATTGTGTATTTTTTTCTTTACTTTGATTGCAGTTTTGTGGTATTTTGTCAAAAAAGGATCAGCAGAGGATATTGCACAAAGCGCAGGACAAGCCGCAGCAACTAGAATTTCACAATATAGTGGTCAACAACAGCAACCACCACAACAAGGAATGAATTATTAATTCTTCCCTTCTTTTTTTATTTATGAGTTCAATGTCAGATGAGCTAAAATTTCTTCTTTTTTCTCATCACCCAAAATGTAGAAAATTTGAAAATCATACAATTACTATTTTAGGCTTAGATTTATGTATTGGTTGTTTGGCGTTTTATCCTACATTTTTAATTGTCTTTATTACTTTGTTTTTTAATTTAATTGAGATAGATTATCAAAACCTTATTTTTTTAGGATTAATACAAAGTTCTATTCTTTTGTTTAATTTTTTGAATCAATTTAGAACTAAATTAACTAAATTTCTCTCAAAAATGATACTAGGTAGTGGTCTAGCGTTTGTAGCAGTTGGGATATTAAATTTAGCTTATTTTGAATTAAAAATAATACTTTTGACCATATCGTTTTCTATATTGGTATTTCTAAATTTTTTAAGAGTAAAAAAAATGATGAGAATCTGCAAAAACTGCAAACAAAAATATACAGAAGGTTGTGATGTGGATTTTGTCATAGATTAAATTCGGGTTTAGATAATAATTTTAATCCGATTTTGTAGATTCTTCAATCCAATCAAAAAAATCTTTATTTCCTCTCTCTATTGGAATTTCTAAAATAGCAGGGACATCATAGCTATGCAATTCTTTTGTTTTTTTAACAACTTCTTCAACTAATTTTTTTTTAGTCTTTATAAGTAATATCGATTCTTGATCTTCTTGAGCTTTTCCTTTCCAAAAAAATATTGATTTCATAGAAGGTATAATATTAGCACAAGCTGCTAATCTCTCTTCTACTAATTTTTTTGCAATTTTTTTACTCTCATCTTCAGATGAGGTAGTAATGTAGATTATAGAATACATAATTGTTCACATATAGATAAGGTGATTTAAATATTAGTTTTCAGATGAGTACTAATAATTATTTCAATATTATTTATCTATTAATCTAGCCCGAGCTAGCAGAAGATGTGCACATTTTATGGCTTGATCTTTAGTTAAATATAGATCAGATGCTTCTTTTGGATCTATTTTTATAATAACTTTTTTATTTTCGACTTTAATTATTAAATTTCTTGCTCTATCATCTACTTTGGGCAGAGATAGCTTATCTCCTTCTAAAATTTTATTTATAGATACCATTAATGTCAACTCAGATTAGGTTTACAAATAATTTCATGAATCTTAATCTCAAATAACCTACTTATATCTTTTGGAGTAATTAATATTGCAGTATCTGCACCTCGATTTGTCCCACCTATACTTATTACTTTTTTATTGGTGGGAATTAGGCCACAATCTGCTGCCATAATTGCAATCTCAACTGCAACTTTCACACCTTGTGAGAATGTTCTATAAACTTTGGAAACTATATCCATCTGAGAAAATCCTACAGATCTAAAAGCTCGACCAACTGTAGTAAAAACATCTGTGTTTATTAGAGCTTTTGCGCCGTTTTTTTCAATTTTGTTAATTATATCTTGATCTAAGCATTGTTTGCCTTCACCTTTAAATCCATACTGGTGCAAGACACAAATTAAATTTTCAAACTTCTTTGAAGCTAAAAGCGCAGTATCTCCATAAGTTGTAGCTATCAAAATTTGATCAATATTATTTTCTTTTTTATATTTTTCAACTAATTCCAATGTCTTTTGAGTATTTTCTTCTCCTGCTCTCTCAAAATATATCACGTTTCTCTCAACCAATTCATATCCCTCTAATTATGTGCATAATAAAATATAATTTTGTCATCTTTAATTTTATCTAATTTTGCGAATCCAAATCTAACTAATTGAATTATATCTCCTTTTTTTAATTTTTTGATATCACTCTCACCAAAACCAGATATAATATTTCCGTCTGGCATAACTACATCTATATTAATCGGATTTACTACCCATTGGATTTTTTGTAAATTTTTATGATCAATATTTTCCAAAATTTTAGGTTCTCTATCTAATTTAAGGGAGATTAAATCTTTTAGACGTATATTTTTTCCTTTATATTTTTTATAATCATCTTCTGATATATAAATAGGTCCATCTAAATTTATGCTGCGAGTTTTATCTCGATCTGGATGATATTTTAATTCAACAGTTTTTTGCCTCAATTTTAAATTTAACTTATAGGGATTTAAGACAAAATGATATCTATCTACATTCTCATCCAGTATTTTTCGATTAATTGATGCTAAATTTTCAATTGATACATCTATATCTGATTTTTTTAATCCTAAACTTTTTATAAATTCATATATAGCTTTTTTTGTAACTCCTCGTCTTCTGAAAGCCATCAAAGTAGCTAGGCGAGGATCAGACCACCCCTCTAGTTCACCTGATTCAATCATTTTTTTGGCTTGTGAGGTGCTTTTTATCCCTCTAACTTTTAATTTTCCATTTAGAAGGCTTTTAGGATATTTCCATTTAAAATAATTGTAGATGTATTTTTGTCTAGCTTCTGCAACATTTAGGTCAATTCCACGGATAATATGAGTTATTTTAAATTCGTGATCATCGATTGCTGATGCAAAATTATAAAGTGGCCATACTTTAGCTTCTTTATAAGGATGAATTGGATTATCCACAATTCTAAAAGCAGGCCAATCACGAACTGCAGGATTTTTATGAGTTAAGTCTGTTTTTATCCTCAAAATTGCATCTCCTTCTTTGTATTGAGAAAACATCTTATTCCATCTATCAATTTGCACAGATGGAGTTAAGTCTCTACATTTGCATCCCTTTTTTTTGCGGATTAACTCTCTCCAATTCTGTGTATTACAATCACAAACATAAGCTTTGCCCATTTTAATTAATTTTTTAGCATAATCGTAGTATATATCTAATCTTTGAGCTGCTTTTACAATTACTTTGGGTTCTATCTCAAGCCAAGTTATATCTTCTTGTATCCATCTATAAGCCTCTTTTTGTGGAACTTTGTTTTTAGGATCAGTATCATCAAATCTTAATATCAATTCACCTTTATATTTTTGAATATAGAACCAATTAAGAAGTAAAGTTCGCGAGTGTCCCAAAGAGAGAGGTCCATTTGGATTTGGTGCAAATCGCATTTTCAAATTTTTAGTATTTTTAATCTCAGGTAGAGTTTGTGACTTTTTTTCTTTTTTCTCCAAAAGTGAGGAATATTTTTTCTTTATTATTGATTTTTGCTTATATAGTGGAATTGATTCCACTTCTTTTTTTATTCTTTGAATTATTTCCATAGTCTTTTTTGGTTTATTTTTAACTTCAGGAATTTCAGAAATTAATTTTCCCATAACAGATCCAGGATTTACTTTTCCTCCGTATTGTGAGGCATTAAAAAGAGCAAATTTATAGATTAAATCTTCTAATGACATAATTTAGGACCTATTTGCATAAATTGAAGTATCAAATCCACGTAGCTTTAGCCATTTGGCAGTATCTTTTAAAATTACTAAATTGATTTTCTTCAACTGAGTAATGTTTGTTTTTCCACATAAGGTCATAGTATATTTTAGCTCATCTATTAGTTGATTTAGTGTATTTTTAAGTGGTTTTTGACCTTTTTTTGCAGAATTTAGAATAAAACCAGCTATTGCAGATAAATCTGCACCTAAAGCTATTGATTTTGCAATATCTAGGCCTGATTTTATCCCACCAGTTGAGATTAAAGTCATTTTATCTGATATTGAATTTTTGCACTCTACTAAACTAACTGCAGTAGGTATTCCCCAATCCCAAAAAGTTTTACCTAAATTAGCATAATTTGTATGATGTTGTGTTTTTGCACGGTAGTGCTCTACCGCAGCCCAAGATGTACCGCCTAGGCCACCTACATCAATTGCATCTATATTTAGATTGTCTAATTTTTTTGCAACTTCCCTTGAAATTCCAGATCCAACTTCTTTTATAATAATTGGGATATCAATGTTTTTTGCGATATCTGAGATTGCTTGATATACGCCTCTAAATTTTCTATCTCCTTCAGGCTGAATTAGCTCTTGGAGAGTGTTACAATGTATTGCCATAGCATTAGCATCTATCATCTCAATTGATTTTTCAACTATGTCTAGTCCATCTTCAATAATTTGTGAGATACCTACATTACCGACTAAATAGGCTTCAGGTGCGGTATTTCTTACAATTTTGTAAGTTTCTCTTAAATCTTTGTTTTCAATCGCTGCACGTTGGGATCCAATTCCAATTGGAATATTTAAATCTTGGGCGACATTAGCAATATTTTGATTTATTTTTTTGGTAGATGAATGTCCACCAGTGATAGCTGCAAACATCAGGGGATAGTCTATTTTTGTATTTAGAAAATTAATTTGGGTGGAAATTTCATCAAAATCAACTTCAGGGATAGCATTATGAATTAAATTTATATCATCAAAACCAGATGAAATATTTGAATTTACATTATATTTAGTACAAATTTCTATATGGTCTTCTTTTCTCAATTGAGTTTTTGTATTATTTGATTTATTTTTCATAGAAATTAATTATAAAAAAATAGATTTTTACATTTTTCAATTTAGTTGGAATAGATAATTAGAATATTTTATGATTATGGAATTAAATCTTCTATATCATCAAAATTGGGTTGATAATCTTCTTCTGTGGATTCATATTTATCTTCGAAAGATTTAGAAATATTTTCTTGATTTTTAATATCGGGTTGATAATCTTCTTTTGTTAAATTCATTTCTTCCCAACTTTTTTCTATATCTGGCTGTAAATCTTTTTCACCTAATTCATTTTTTGCATCATCGTTCAAATCTTTTATGAATTCGTTTTTTTCGCCTTCAGCTAAACTTTCTATAAGTTCACTAAATGTTATATCCCCTTGTTGGTAATTTTCGAATAATTCAGCTAAGTTGTTGATTTTTTCTTCATCAATATTATAACTCCCATCTTCATTTCGAGTTATTATACCTTTTTCATCGTCTAATATGTATGGATCATTTCCTTCTTTTGAATTAAATAATAGTTTTGGCCCTTTATTATTATCTCCATCCTTTTCTGGATCTGAATCATTATCAAGGGCATCATCATTTCCATCTCCGTCAACATCTGAATCCTTTTCAAAATAATCAGATAAATCAACATTAAATGCTTCTCCTATATTTTCAAAATAATTTTGTATACCTCTTAATCCATCACCATCTGGATCTGATTTCAAATTTACAAATAAATAATTAAAATAAGATTCTATTGTCATTATTTTAGCTAGAGGCAGATTAATTTTTTTATCTGTAAAATTAATATTCGTTGTAGATAGATTATTAATTCCATCAATAGATATATTTGGGTCAAAGATTTTTTCAATATCCTCTATAAACTTATTTATATCTAAATTTTGAAAGTTATTTTCGTCTTTTGTAGAATCTTCAATCTTTATTTCATTGTTAAAATTGACTTTTTCAGGATTATTTTTTGGATCATTATAACTATCTGTAAATATTCTATCAATTTCATTAAAAGCCAATTCAATTTGGTTTTTCAAATTATCTAGGTCAAAATTAAGTCCTCCGTCCTTTATTTCAATTTGTAAATATTCTAGATCGGTGCTTAATGTCTCTAAATTTATATTTTCTAGTTCATCTACTTTATCAGATATTATTTTTTCCAAAAACTCAGCTTTTAATTTGATGAAATTTTTATCAACATTATTAAGCATCCTTCCAAGCATTTCATAGAACGGAGGTCTTTTTTCATAAGCGACGGGTTCTTTAATATCATTTTTAGAACCAAATGTTTCTTCTTTTTCTTTAATTGTTAATTTTTCATTTTGGTTTATTTTTGGTTCTTTTATAATATTTAATGCTATTTTAATATATCTCTCCGCTAAATTATCTTTGGCTTCTTTAAAGTTTTCTAACTGATTGGAAGATTCAGGTAAAAGATTTTCTATTAATTTATCTAAAGAAGAATCAACTCTGTCTATATCAAGATAATTGCTTGTACTTTTATTTTGCGGCTCAACTATTGGAGGCCCTTCTTGTCCGTTTGCCATATATTCTAACCTCTCATCTAATTATATTTAATATCATGAATTCTAAACCATTAGTTTAACTTATAGAGACTTTTATTAATTCCTAATACGACCTCTCTACTAATAATATATTAAATTTGAAATATATAAACCTTTGCAAGTCAAAATAAAATGATTAAAATTCCCTATTTTTTTAAAAAAAGATATATTTAACTTTATTTAATATAAAAAAACAATAATTTCTACCCAATCTCAGTTCCAATTGCATTTTTGCCATCTAATACATTTCTTAAATTACTATAATTTTCTAAATTAATTATCCAAGATTTTGAACCTAATTTTGAGATCTCCAACATCTCTTCTAATTTTTTAACTATCCCACCTGTGACATCAATTTCTTTGTTGTATCCGAATTTTGAAAAATTAAAGTTCTCATCAATATTTGAAATTAGCTGTGCCTTAGGATTTACTTTTGGATCATCTGTATAGACTCCATCTACATCACAACCAAAAATAATTAATTTTGGATGAAATTGCCTAGCTAGACATTTAATGATAGTATCACCAGATAGAATAGAAAACTCTTGTTTATTATTGTAGATTGCATCACCATAGAGCACAGGGAAAAATCCTGAATTTAGAAAAGCCTCAACGGAATTAAAATTATATTTATATTTTCCATCTTCCAACATAAATATAGCAGAGGGCTGAATACTTACCACAGGTAATTTTAATTTTGAGAGCTCATCAACTACGATATAATTTAGTCTCTGCATAGCTTTTCGAGTCTCAACTAGGCCTTCATATGATGAGTGGGATAAACCTAAATTTACCTTATACTTTTTTGCAACAGGATGACCATAAGAACCTCCACCATGGACAAAAATAAATGAATATATATCTTTATAATCAGAAATAACTTCTGCCACTTCTTTTATGACATTTTTTTTTGCCTTAAATTCAACTTCCTTGTCAGTAACTACACTCCCGCCAAGTTTTAAAATAACAAGATCACGCAAGATCTTCACTTCTCAAAAATAATTGAGGCATATCCTACAACATCTGGCATTTTGCGAACGTCGCCACTTGTTGCATATTTTAGCAAACTAGCTTTTTTCAATCCTAATTTTTCTAAAGTACACATTGCAGTCAAAATTGGACCATATCCACAAATTGAAAGATGATTTTCTTGAACTTCTTCAAAGAAGCCATCTGGATCTAAGTTGATGATATGCTCTATTGCTTTTCTATCTTTTTTTTCTGCTACATCTTTTGGTTCATAATGGGTAAAATCTGAACTTGCAATTATCATTACATTTTTATCCTTGCAAACTGCTGCTATAGCTTCACCTAAATTTTTAGCTACTTCTAAATCTTGTCTCATAAAAGCAATCGGCACAAAGGAAAAATTTTTTTTAATGTATTGTAAAAATGGAAGCTGAACTTCAATTGAATGTTCTCTTAGATGTGCAAGTTCGTCGGCAACACTATCTTTAGAATTATTTGCAATCTCATCTGCTAGATCTGAGTTTATCTCAACACTACCTAGAGGAGTTAACCACTCACCTTCGGTCATAATAGATATGGGGGATCCTAATCCAGTATGGTTTGGCCCAAAAATGATGAATGTGTCAATATCATAATCTTGTATTGCCTTATATACGTGTGCTGCAACTGGGCCAGAAAACGTATATCCTGCATGTGGAACTATAGCACCTACTATATTTTCAGAAGAGAATTTTTCTTTTGGACCCAACTTATGTTCAAAACAACCTTTTATTTGTTGGGTGAGTTCTTCTTTTGTGGCTGCATAAAACATTCCTGCAACAGCAGGTGATCTCATGTACTCACTCTCATGCCAAAATCTTCTTTTTTAGTCGTAAACTCTTCATCAGAGGAAATTTTGCCTTTTAATTTTAAATATTCACGAGTTATTAACCAAAAAACAAGTGCAAGAGCTTTTCTCCCTTTATTATTTGTAGGAACAACTAAATCTACATTGTTAAGCATATTATCTGTATCAACTAATGCTATAACAGGAATGCCTGCTTTTGTGGCTTCAGATAATGCTTGTGAATCTGCACGTGGATCGCACAAAACCAAAAGTTTTGGTTCCATAAATTTAGGATACGATGGATTGGTAAGTGTACCTGGAACAAATCTTCCATTAAAATACTTTGAACCGATTATTTCTGCAAATTTTCTCACAGGAAGATGTCCATATACTCTTGCTGCAACTGCCAATATCTCATGTGGTTCATAATTTGCAATAAATTTTATTGCAGCTTTTAATTTGCTATCTGTAGTTTTAATATCTAACACATGTAATCCATCTGGTCTTAGACGATAGATATATTTTTTCATATGCTCAGTTCGCTGCTGAGTTCCAATATGTACACCAGCAGATAGATAATCTTCGATTGGTATTAAATACTCCTCTGACATATTCATTCACGCATGTAGATACTAAAAAATGATCATTTAAAAATCTTTATAAAGGTGAATTTTTTGTAAAAAAGAATATAGAAGAATTATTTTAAGAGTTAGCTCTTATTTTACCTTTTATTTCATAAAAGTTTATAATTCTATTTTACTAGTTCTAAAATATGTTTTATTGATGTAGCTAATTCATAACAAATTCTTTTTACATCTTCTTGAGCTAAGTTTTGAATATGCATGCTTGCATTAACTAAATTTTTTTTTGCAAGTTCTAAATGATCTTCCTCAGACATAAAAAAACACCTATTATTTTATGTCAGCAAACTAAAATTTTAAGTTTTCTACTGTTTTGTGAAAATTGAAAATTTATTCATTTGGGTGCTAATATGTCTGATGATTTTAAGGTAGTTATAGGTTTGGAATGCCATGTTCAACTAACTAGTTTGAAAACTAAATTATTTTGCTCATGTACTACAAATTATAGGGAGGAAGAACCAAATTCATGCACATGTCCAGTGTGTTTAGGTCTCCCTGGTAGTTTACCTGTGCTAAATAAGGGTGCAATTGATTCTGCAATTATTCTAGCTAAGGCACTAAATAGTTCGGTGCCAGAAGATACATTTTTTTATAGAAAGCAGTATTTTTATCCTGATATGTCAAAAAATTATCAAATATCTCAATATGATACAGGAGATGCAGTTCCTATTGCAAGTGGCGGTTATTTAACTTTTAAAGCGGGTGATAGGACAAAAAAGGTGAGAATTACTAGAATTCAACTTGAAGAAGATCCTGCAAAGTTAGTTCATAAGGGAACAATTTCTGCATCAAAATATGCTTTAGTAGATTATAATAGATGTGGGATGCCATTATGTGAGATTGTAACAGAACCTGATATTAAATCACCTAAAGAAGCTAGACTTCTTTTGCAAAAATTAAGATCTATTTTAGAACATTTAGGGATATCTGATGGTGCTCTAGATGGGGCTATGAGATGTGATGCAAATATATCTTTAGAAGGCGGGGCAAGAGTTGAGATAAAAAATATTACATCATTTAAAGCTGTGGAGCGTGCATTAAATTTTGAAATAACTCGACAAAAAAATATGCTAAGGAGAAAAAGGTCTGTAGTGCAAGAGACTAGACATTTTGATGAAAATAGAAAGATAACTATTTCTTTAAGGACAAAAGAGACAGAAAGTGATTATAGATATTTTCCTGAGCCAGATTTAGTTCCAATATCAGTAGATGACGAAAAAATCAAAGAAATTGAATCAAAGATGGCAGAGCTACCTGATGCTCGTATAATAAGAATGATATCTCAATACAATATACCTGAGTATAATGCTTCAGTACTTACTATGGATAAATGTTTAGCTGATTTTTTTGAAAAATGTTGTAGTATATATTCAAATTATAAGGAAATTAGCAACTGGATGATGGGTGATTTATTAAAATATCTTAAAAAACATAATTTAGAACTTTATGAAGCAAAAATGACACCTAAGCAATTTGTAGGATTATTAAAACAAATTGAAGAGGGTAAAATTAGTGGAAAAATTGCTAAAATGGTCTTAGATGAGTGGATAAAGACAGGTCAGAATCCAAATAAAATTATTAAGAAGAAAAATTTAGTTAAAATTCAAGATAAGAATGAAATATCCTCTGTTATTGAAGATGTATTTTCAAAAAACAAATCTGCGGTTTTAGATGCCAAAGGAGATAAAAAGGCAGTTAATTTTTTAGTAGGGGAAGTAATGAAGAAAACAAGAGGTCGTGCAGACCCCACACTGACTAATAAACTAATAAAAGAAAAATTAAATAGTTAAGGGCCCGTAGCATAGTTTGGACATGTTAAATACCAAATAACGCGACAGCCTCCTATTTTTTAAAAAAGGCGAGAGCTGTAGATCGCGGGTTCAAATCCCGCCGGGTCCGCTTATTTTATATTATACATTAGTTATATAAATAAATATGTATATGAAATAGTGGCGATATAGATATGAAATCTGAAAAAATTTCAGTTTTTTTGATGGCAAGCATACTTGTTATGGCATCTTTTTGCATTTTTGGATGTCTAGGTGATGATGATGACAATGAAGATGATAATGGTGATAACAATACAACAGATAATAATACTACCGAAACTTCTCCAAGAGAGTACCGTGGTTCTATGGCTTGTGGCGATATAATGACACTTATTGTATGTGAAAATAATCATACAATTTGGTATGACAATTTTCATACAGGCGAATCAGGTTGGGTAAATTACACTGAAAACCCAGATGGTACATATAATGTAACAGCACCTGATGGCGAAATTTACAAAGCAGTGGAAATGGCTGGATATGCGATTATTGCATATATTCCCGGCGGCGGTGAAAATTCGTCACTTGTTGTGGGTCTAAATATTACAACTGCAACAGAAGCAGATTTAGTAGGTAATTATACCTTTTTATCTCAAAATCCACCAGATGAAACAGATTATGGGATGGTAGAAGGCTATGGCAATGGAACACTTAAAGTAAATGTAAGTAGTGATTATCGTAACAATGAGTCATTTAATGTTCAACTAACTTCAAACGGAGATGGAACATTTAATTGCTCAGGAGGAGGAACAGAAAATTGGACTGCGTTTTTATTACCTAACAATGTTTTAATGTTTGATAGAGGAGAAGATAGTGGATTTGTAGTAGGTGTAAAGAGACCTGATTCTAATTTATCTGGAGCAGACCTAGCAGGTGATTGGAAACTTTTAAATCACGAAGGTAATGAAGGAGATTGTACAATCTACCAAAATATTTCAGGATTTTATGTTGATTATTTATGGGCAGATGGTGATAATGGCACTGCTCCTATGATTCAAGATCCAGAAGTACATGGGCTTTTTACGGTAAATATTGATACAAATGACGAAGTGAAATTAATAGTTCTTCCAGGCAAAATGATAATTTGGGTAGATTATAAGAGAGATGGTTATGGGTTTGCACTTTATCAAGAGCCATAAGCTTCCATTATTTTTCTTTTTTTATTAAAAATATATGCAAAAATTCCTACAATTTTTAAAATATAATGATAATATATAAATTGATTCAAATGAAAACAAAAAGCTGGCCTATTTTTTTGATATTGGCTATTTTTATGAGCGCATCATTCTGTATTTTTGGATGTTTAGGCGGAGATGACGATGATGATACAACAGAAGGCAATAATACAACTACAGAGAATGATACTACAGATTCTGTCAGAGAATATTTTGGAGCTTTATCTGTTGGGGATTTGATGGATATTGTAATCTGTGAAAATAATCATACTATTTGGTATAGAAATAGATATACTGGATCTACAGGTTGGGCAAATTATACTGTCAATTCTGATGGAAGCTACAACGTTACAGTCCCTGGTGGAGAGATATACAAAGCTGTAGAATTAAAAGACTATGCAGTAGTGGCTTATATGCCAAGAAATAATACTGCAAACGGTACATTGGTAGCCCTGAATTTACAGTCAGGAACTAATTTAACAAACATTGCAGACAATTATACATATGTAATGCATGATTCTAGTGGGACAGATTATGGGTATGCAGAAGCACTAGCAAATGGAACGGTTTATGTCAATGAAACAAGTAGAGGAACCACAATGAATTTTACAATGATTTCAAACGGCGATGGAACATTTAATTGCTCAGGAGGAGGAACAGATAATTGGACTGGCATGGCACTACCTAATAATGTAATGATGTTTGATTTGGGTGCAGGTCAAGGTTTTGTGGTGGGTGTAAAAAGACCAGACGCAGCATTAGATCCGACAGATGTAGTAGGCAATTGGACACTTATTAGGAATAACGGCCAAGAAGGAGTTGCAGAAGTATACAATACAACACCAACCGATGTGCATGTTAATTTTACAATTGCAAATGGCCCACAAGAACATGATACAATAGTACAAGATACAACAGTACATGGACTTTTTAACATGACTCTATCAGGCAACAAATTGATAGTTCTACCAGATAAAATGGTTATATGGGTAGATATAGATACAAACGACTATGGATTTGCACTATACCAAGAACCATAAACTCTAACTTTTTCTTTTTTTTATTTATGCAATTAAATCAAATTTGACTCTTTTGAAAAATAAAAAATATTATAATAAATCTCATTGATGGATTTATAAATTTGAAATTTTAGGGTGTTAATTATGGGATTATTTGGTGGTAAGAAAAAAAAGGATGAAGATGAAGAAGACGAAGAAGAATTTGAAGAAGATCTCGATGAAGAAGATTATGTAATTTCTGAAGAAAAAGAGAAAAAAGGCCGTGAATTAGAACAAAAGTACGGTATTCAAGCTTCAGCTCGCTTAGAATTATTTAATCCTGAAAATTTAGAAGATCGTGCAGCTTTTACGATCAAAAATGTAGCTCACACTACAGTAATTGTTCCTTCACATACTAATATTGAAATAAAAATACATCATTGGGATGGGACCGATTTAGAAGAAGAAATTGCGGTGGAAGAGGAATTAATTATACCTCCGAAAGATGAATATAGATTTGAAATTGATGGTGTTTCTTTTTGGACAGGAGATAGAATCATTCTATACTATGAAACAGAAGATAGAGGTAGAGAGACATCGCTATATCGTATGTAAAGACACCAAAGAAAGACAAAATTTTTGTCATATTTTTAGATATGGAGATTTGAGATGGGAGCATTATCTCTTGCAGTTAGAGATTTGAAAAGAAGAAAAGGAAATACAGCTATTGCTGTATTATCTGTAATTATTGGAATAAGTACCTTTTTAGCTATCCAACCCTTAGCTGAACAATTCAAAGTGGCTTCAGTTGGCTCATATGATGTACCTTTAGTTGTATCTGAATCTTCTAGTTGGTTTGAACTTTGGGCATCTTTTAAAAGTCCAGAAATCTCAGAATCTGAAATTGAAAGGATTCAAAATATTGATGGAGTAAATTATACTACAGCACATATTGCACCAATTAATGCTTATATCAAAACACCAACAGTTGAAGATGGTGTTTTAGAATTTGAAAGACCTGATAGTATAAATCCACAGGCTGAACCCAATGTTAGATCTGTTGAGATAATAGGAGTAGATACAGAACTTGAAAATAGGTGGTGGTTCTATGAATTTGGAACATATCTAAATCAAACTATTGTAGAAGGCTCATATTTTTCTGATGATAAAAAAATCGGATATTGTATTCTAACGCAGGATTTTATTGAGAGAGAAAGAATAAATATATCTGTGGGTGATACTGTAGTTGTCAATGATGATTTGGAAGATAAAGGTGTGTCAAAAGTAGAAGAAGCTAGAATTGTATCAAGCCCTGCGACTCATAAAAAAATGGAATTTGAGGTTTTAGCAATTATAGATTATGATCTTATTAATATGACAGAGACTTTCAATTATATCCAATCTGATATGATTATTTCCCTATCTGATGCAAAAGAATTATTTAATGTAGATAAAGATAAAGTTTCAGAGATATATGTGAGAGTTGATCCAGAAAAAATTAATGATGTAGTAATTGAGATTAAAAAAGAAAGTAACTTGGCTTTGTTTTTTTTAAAGAGTGGACAGATGGAAGCTGCAACTTCAGCTGAGACTGCAAATAAAGGCACAATAGTTTTGGCTTTCTTAGCTGTTGGAATTGTAATATTTGTAATTATGATGACTAGAATTTATGAAAGAGTTAAAGACATAGGTATTATGGGGTCTTTTGGAGCAACTGTTGGAAAAATTACTTTAGTATTTTTATTTGAAGCCATATTCATTGGTATTTTAGGTGGTATCGGTGGACTTTTGGTAGGGATATTTTTATCACAAACTCTAAGTATGGTAAATATCTCATTGACTGCAAATACAATATTTTTAACATTCTTTATCTCAATTGGAATTTGTGTAATTTCTACATTGCTTCCTGCATTTAAAGCTGCAATGTATGATCCACTTTTGGCTATGAAATATGGATTAGAGTCTTCATCTGAAGTTCATCTAGGTCCAATTTATAGAGGATTAATCGGATTTTTAGAAAAAATCAAGAAAGTATATCTAACGATGTCTGTAAAGAATCTATTTAGAAGATTTACTCGCACGGTATCTACAATTTTGGGAATCACTGTTGGTATGGCTTTATTTGTTTATTTAATGGTGACTTCAAATGGTATAATTAGTCAACTTCCACAAGAGCAAGAAACAATACGTGATTATCAACTAGCTTTGGCATTTGCTGCTATAGTTATTGGTTCTTTGGGAATTTTCAATACCATGATTACATCAGTTCAAGAGAGACAAAAAGAGATAGGTACAATGGTTGCAATTGGTGCTCAACCAAAACACGTGCTTAAAATGTTTTTATATGAAGCTATAATTATTGGTCTTTTAGGTGGACTCTTTGGAGGATTGTTTGGAGTCTTATTTTCATTTATTCCTTTCTATGGTCAACTTTCATTTCCTTGGGTAACTTCATTTGTTTGGATGGGTGTAGGTATTATATTTTCAATAGGAGTAAGTGTCCTTGCAAGTAGTTATCCTGCATATAAAGCATCTAAAATGACACCAGTCGAGGCGTTTTCTCATGAGCTCTAGAGAAGTAAGTACAGAATGGTCCCAAAATTTATTGGATTTGACTGGAAATTTTATGGTTGAGACAAACAATGTCTCAAAAATTTATACTATGGGAAGCGGCAAAAAAGAGATTGAAATAGCAGCCCTAAAAGATATAACCTTAAAAATTGAACAAGGTGCATTTGTTGTTTTGGTTGGCCCTTCTGGATCTGGAAAAACTACGCTTTTAAATCTTATAGGCGGCTTAGATAAGCCAACAGAAGGTAATATAAAAATAAGTGGGTTGGATATCACACGTGCTGATAGATTTTTCATGAATTTAATTAGAGAAGAGACTATTGGATACATTCATCAAACTTATAATTTAATTACTCTTCTTTCTGCCCTAGAGAATGTAGAATTACCTATGGATATGGTAGGAATAGATGCGCATGATCGAAGAAGAAGAGCAATTGATGTTTTAAATAAAGTTGGACTAGGTAATAGAGGCAGTCACAGGCCCTATGAATTATCTGGGGGTGAACAGCAAAGAGTGGGAATTGCTCGGGCATTAGTGTTTGATCCCCCACTAGTTTTGGCAGATGAACCTACTGCAAATTTAGATACAAAAACAGGGATTGAAATAATTGAACTTATGCGAGATTTAAATGAAAAAGAAGGTACTACCTTTATAGTCTCAACTCATGATATGAAAATTACAGAAGTTGCAGATTTAATTATCTATCTTAGAGATGGAAAGATTGTAGGAGAAGATGTAGTTAAAAAGGACATAGAATTGGCAAAGAAGCTAATTATAAAACCAAAAACCCATCTAAGTAATTCAATCCTAAATATTATATATAATGACATAAGAACTAATCTTATTGATCTTACAGTAGAAGAAGGTCAAAGACGAAAAATTATGGGTATGGAATTTGAATTAAAAGAGACTATACCTCATGGTCGAGTAAAAATTACAAGAGAGACACAAATTAAATTTGGAGAATAATTATGGCAGAATTAAAACGTAAAGGATATGCAGATATATTTTATTTGATATTATTAACTACTGTGGCCTCAATATCTGTATTTATGTTTATAGTTGCATATACTGCATATAATTTGTTGGGGGGTATCATAAATTTTACAATTATTATGTTATTTATTTTTGGTGGCATTATGGCAGGCTTTACATTTCTAGTTTGGAATTTAGGAAGAAGCAGAGGATTAGGTCTTCCTGGTGGAAAATGTGAAATATGTGGAGTCGAGTTTTCAGCTCATCATTGTTCAGTGTGTGGAAGAGAATTTGGACCTAGTTGTCTTCCTGAAGATGCTGCTGTATCTTCTCGTTGTAGGGAGTGTAATGTTTGTTCAATTTGTGGAAAAAATAATGTAAAAGCAACATGTGTAAATTGTGGAAAGCCAATGTGTTCAAATTGCTATAGTAAATCTAAACATGTCTGTATTGAATGTGCAGGTGAGATGGTAAGGAAAAAAAATACTAGAATAAAAAAACCAAGAAGAAAAGTTAAAGCAAAAACTGTTATTTTGCAACCCAAAAAAGATATATCTTATGAAATATGTCAAAAAATAAGTCTAAAAGTTTTTTCAGAGATAAGGAAACAGACAGTACAGCTTGGAGTTACAATTAAAGCACTAGACACAGAATTTGAAGTTATTGCAACTAATCCGCTGACTCAAGTGACGATAGTTCCTTCAACTATAGTAAGTGTTCTCAATCAAGAATCTAGAGATGAGATGATGAAAAATAGGCAGACTACTAGAGTACCTCATTGCTATGCTTGTGATAGTTTAGCAGTTAAAAAATGTAGAAATTGTAGTAAGCCAATGTGTGTCAGACACCAAAAAATATGTCCTGAATGTGGAAAAGTATTTTGTTTGGAATGTTTTGATTTAGAAAAAGATATATGTCAAGTATGCGCAGAACAATCTTTGAATAAATCTTCTATTTTAGCTTAACTTCAATAAGAGTCAAAGTTTCAAAAAATAAATTTATTTTTTTTATTTTTAAATCGAATCCTCTATTTTCTAATTCTGATATTGTTTTTTTATAATTATTAAGAGAAGATTGAATTAAATAAAGAGTTCCTTTTTTCCTAATATAAGTTTTTACTTCTTTTATGAATCTATCAGTAATCTCTCTACCATCATCTCCTGATTCTAATGAATATTTTATCTCTGATGTATCTCTTTTATCTTTAGGAAGATAGGGGGGATTAAATATTATCTTTGAATATTTTGAATTGATATTTTCAAATAAATCGCTTTTTATAAATTTAATATTCTCTATATTATTTAATTTAGCATTGTATTTAGCATTTTCTAATATTTTGCTTGATATATCAGTTGCATAAACTTCTTTTGCTTGTTTTGTACAAAAAATAGCTATTATACCAGAACCTGTTCCAATTTCAAGTATTTTATCGTCTTTTGAGATTTCAATATTGTCTAAAACTAATTGAGTATCCTCTTTTGGTGGATAAACAAATTTAGGGATATTAAGAGTAATATTATAAAATAAAAAAAGAGAATTTAGTTGTTCCATTTTTGTGGCATTATTCGAATTATTTGAAGGGGTATTGCTTTACTTTCCATCTCTTTTAGTGCTATATCCACTGGATCATAGTTGTCTTCTGCTACATCAATTAATATTGGTGCACCTAAAGCAATTTGTAATGCACGTGCACCAATCAACCTTGCTCTTTCATATCTACTAATTTTTTCCATGATTTACATTCCACCCATACCTGGCGGCATTCCACCAGCACCCGGTGGCATACCTTCAGGAGCAGCGCCCCCCGAATCTTTAGACGCAGATATTACATCATCTACTCGAAGTATCATCTCTGCAGCTTCACTAGCAGATTTTAGGGCCTGAGTCTTTATTCTAAGTGGCTCAAAAACCCCTAATT
This sequence comes from uncultured archaeon, assembly GCA_964415445.1. Taxonomy (GTDB): domain Archaea; phylum CAYQAE01; class CAYQAE01; order CAYQAE01; family CAYQAE01; genus CAYQAE01. The sequence goes on from CAYQAE010000006.1 coordinate 35,131, forward strand.
TTTCCATATCTAGTATTTTGCCTTCAATTACATCTAATCCAAAGTGTTTACCATTTTTCTGTCCATGTTTTGCTTTTAACTCTACCAAAGTATCAATTGGATTCATTCCACCATTTTCAGCTAATATTTGTGGGATAGCCTCAAGTGCATCTGCAAAAGCTATTACTGATAATTGTTCTTTTCCACTAAGTGAATTTGCAAATTCTTTGAGTTTCATTGAGGTCTCAATTTCTGAAGATCCTCCACCTGCTACATATTTACCATCTTCAATAGCAGAAGATAGGACTCCAATTGAATCTTTTACTCCTCTTTCTATCTCATCAACTACGTGTTCAGTTCCTCCACGAACTAGGAGAGTTACTGATTTTGGATTTTCGCAATCTTCAACATATACTACCTTATCATCCCCAAGTCTTCTCTCTTGAACCAATCCTGCATTTCCTAAATCTTGTTTTGAAATTTCAGAAATTTTGTTAATGATACTTGCACCTGTTGATTTTGCTAATTTTTCCATATCTGATTTTTTAACTCTTCTGACAGCAAAAATGTTTTCTTTGGCCAAAAGATGTTGTACTAAATCATCAATACCTTTTTGACAAAATACTACATTAGCTCCAACTGATTTAAGTTTTTTGACTATATCTTTGAAAATGCCTTCTTCTTGATCTAAGAAAGATTTCATTTGATTAGGGTCAGTTATTTTAATTTTTGCATCAGTTTCAGTTTTTTTAATTTCCATTGCTGAATTTAAAAGAGCTATTTTAGCATTTGGAACTCTCTTTGGCATTGCAGAATGAACTACGTTTTTATCAATTAAAACTCCTGATATAAGTTTTGATTCATCCACAGATGATCCTTGTTTTTTTTCAATTTTAATATTATCAGAGTTTACTACTAATTTATTATTTATTTTCTCGCTAACAGCTCTTACTGCTTCTATACATAAATTGATAAGTATATCTTTAGACATTTCAGAGCTTTTTCCAGTTAATGCGGTATTTCCTATTTTTTTAAGTGCTTCATTATCTAAAATATTTAATTTTTCAGCTAATTTATTTAAAATTTCAATAGATTTTTTTGCAGCGATTCTATAACCATTTATGATAGTTGATGCATGAACTCCACTTTCTAGAGATTTTTCAGCTTTTTTAAGTAGTTCGCCAGCTAGAACAATTGCAGTTGTAGTTCCATCTCCTACTTCCTTATCCTGTGTTTTTGCAACTTCTACTATCATTTTAGCAGCAGGATGTTGAACATCTATCTCTTCCAAGATTGTTACACCGTCATTGGTGATAACCACATCGCCTAAGTTATCTACTAACATTTTATCCATGCCTTTAGGTCCTAAAGTGGTCTTTACGGCTTCAGAGATAATTTTTCCCGCAGTAACGTTGCTTTTTCTAGCGTCTCTATCTTTTTTTCGATCTGTGCCCTCTGGTACTATAAAAATAGGTTGACCTGTAAGTTGTGCATTCATTTATCTCACCTAATATAAAGTTGAACCACCCAACATCAATATAAAAAATTTTTCATAAACAAATTTTTGATGATACCAATGAAACCCAAAACGTTATCTATTTCTTCAAAAGATAGAATTGAGATAATTGATATAACTAAAGATGTAGAGAATTATATAAGTGAAATAAATCTTTCAGATGGATTTATAATCCTACAGAGCTTACATACTACGGTAGCACTTATTGTAAATGAAAATGAGTCTAGATTAAAAAAAGATATTTTAAATGTTTTAGACAAATTAATTTCACAAAATGGACTTTATCTACACGATCAAATTGATAATAATGCAGATTCTCATATAAAATCTATTCTATTAAGTCAATCCCAATTTATTCCAATAAAAGATAACAAATTAGTATTAGGGACTTGGCAAAGTATAATGTTTGTGGAATTAGATGGTCCAAGGAATCGAAAGATATTTATACAGCCTTATAAGTCATAATAGAATATATAAATTTTATTAAAAAAATTTAAATTTCTTTTAATCATTGAGATTTATAATGTTTCCAAAAAATAAAATAGAAGATATAGATCCAGCGGAGTTTCATATTTCAGGTTTTTTTGAAGTAAAGGGGGTATCACCGGTATTAATAACTTGTTCTCATTCACAAGCCCCAAAAGCTGATAATAACACAGGCGAGATAGCTTTTAGGGTAGCAACATTAACTAATTCTTATGGACTTATATCTACTATAAGTCGAGAACAGATTGATGCTAATAGAAAAGAGGGTAGAATATTGGAATATAGAAAAAAAATAGCTGAAGTAATCAAGGCTAAAAATATTCACTATTTATTTGACATACATGGGATGAAAAATACAGATTATGACATAGATATAGGAACAGCTAATGGAAAGACGGCTACGGATGGGTTTGTAAATTCGATTATTCAAACTTTTCTCTCATTTGGCTTAGACGCCAAAAAAGACTTTAAATACTCTGGTTTGTCTAATGACCTTCTTATGACAAATTCTAACTCCCCAGAACTTCAAGCTGTCCAAATTGAGATAAGTGAAGAAAACCGAAGGTTAGGTTCATGTTTAATAGTGGAAGGTTTATGTATGATAGTTTATAATATATTACATAGGTGGAATGGAAGATGAAAAAAATAGGAGTGCTAATGGCTTTAGTAGTTTTATCTTGTAATTTATGTTTATGTGAAAGTTCTTCTAGAGATCAAAATACTGAAAAAGTTTTAATTGCCGGTATAACATTAGGTGCAATAGCTGGGGGTCTAAAGGGATTAGTTGCTTTTTTAAAAGTGATTTTAAGATTTATGAAACGTAGATATACTCTTAAAACAAAGCGTAAGATAAATGATTTATTTTCAAAATTATTTGAAAGTCCTCGTAAATGTAGAAGAGTTTTGGGGGCATTAATGGATGACGTTGATAAAAAATTCCAAAAAAGAAGAGTTACTGAAGTACAATATCAACTTCTTAAATCTGAAATAACTGAAAAACTAAGACAGCTAAGAGATATTCAAGAAAAAAATGAATCCACACCAGAAGTAAGACTTTTGTGTAAAAAAATTAAACAAAAAGATGTAGGAAAGGATATAGCTAGAATTGACAAAAGAAGTCGGGGATTAGTTGGAGTTTCCACTGGAGATAAAATAAAATTAGAATCAGATGGAAAAAGTATAGATTTAGTTGCAAAGCAGTCTTATAAGGAAGATGTAAACCTAAAGATTGTAAGAATAGATAAAAAAGCTAGAGAAAGATTAGCTGCAGCTGAAGGTTCTTTTGTATCTGTAAAGCCTTCTACTTTAAATAAAATAAATGATGCAAAAAAAGAAGCTAGTGGGTATCTAAAGTCTGTTGAAAATCTGATAAAAGAGCAAAACAGAGTTTTAACTCAGAGAATTAACCAAGAAAGTAGAGAATTGAAATCTCTAAAGACAAAGATTTTAGATCAGCGTAAGAAATTAATTAGAAAAGAAGAAGGTGGATCAGAGCAAGAACTTGAAAAATTGCGCACTGAACACGAGAGAATTGAAGAGGAAATTGAAAAAGAAAAAGCATCCTTAGATCAGCAGTGTTTTAATATAAATAAAAATATTAGAGAAGCAGTTGATAAGAAAGATACACTACTTCGTGATGAAGCTCGAACTTTAGGTATGGTCTATATTTGTGATATAGCTTCAAGATTAGATAGTCTAAAATTAGATTATATTCCATCAGGTGAGTGGTATTCAAATAGAGATTGGGAGGTCAAAATTGGAAACAATAAATCTTCTGTAGTTGCTAAATTATCTGCCAAAACAAAATTTGGATCCATTGAGAGAGCTAAATTTTTTGTATCTTTGTTTTGGTCGCAAGGTTATACCCGTGGTATGGGTTTGGCAGAAGAATGTACGTTAGAGTCAATTCAACCAGAAATTGATATTATAGTCAATCGAGCAAATAAAAATAAATTATTTTATTCACGAGTTTATGCATCCCCTAGTGATTGGAGTAGGCAAGCAAAAACATTTTGTGAAAATTTTCTTGACAAGAGAGTATCTATATATCTAGTGGATTTAAGATCTAATGAAATAACCTACAACAGTGATGATGAGAAGACCAAGCGTTTTGCAAAAATATTTGATCCAAAAGCTACTGAGACACCTAAAAATTTGCGAAAAAGAGTAATTGAAATTGCAAAAGAAAAAGAAGGTGACGTTGAACTTGTGGACATTGTTAGAGAATTTGCATTTGCTGCAGAATCTGTATATCATATGTTTGATGAGATGGTTGCAGGCGGTCTAGCTAAATGGATTGAGAAGGGTAAGAGAATTTTGATTCCTTTTCTAAAATAATATAATTATTGATCTAGCAAATCCTTCATTATTCTTATAAAGATATTCTGTAGACATATCTATATAATTATTCTAAATTAGGTGCTAGATATGTCTAAATCAAATAAATATATGCGAAATTTATTTTTATGCACATTTGCTACAATTTTGTCGATATCGGCAGTATTTGGATATCATGATATGGATCCAATAAATTTCACTGATGGAGGTAATATTACAGTTAATTCAGAAGTACCTAAAAACTTAACCTTACTTGATTTTCAACTAGATTTAGGTATATATGGTACAAATAAATCAAATTCATATTTAGCATTTAATAATTCTTTACCTTCAACTAATACTGATTTAGTTGGAATAATTCAAGGTGGCCCAAATCCAGTTGGTTATAATTTATATGCTCAAAATTTTACTATTCCCCTCGGATTTCAAAATGATAATTTTGATATAGAACTGACTAACGTTAGTCTTGCTATGAATTCCAATGGGACTTCTAATGAACAGATAATGATTTTAGTTGTAAAAGATGATGGAGGCAGACCTGCAAATATATTTGGTGGCGATGTAGATTATGATAAATTCATAGGAATGTATCAAGATACTCTTGATTCATTTAATAATTCTAGTTGGTATACATTTCCTATAATGAGGGAGGGTCCGCCTATTTATGTAACTCCAGGTGAAACAATCTGGATTGAAATGTTAGTCCAAACTCAAGGTGGAGTATTTGCTTTTTGGAATAGATCTACTACTGATACATATTCTGAAGGTAGAGTATTGAAAGGCCAAGCAGGTGAAGATAGCATTATATGGGAAGATGGAGGCGCTGAAGATTTATTATTTGAAGTTTCTGTCTGTAATGTAACTAAACCTGAAAATATCTCTGTGGATATTGGTAGTGATGGAGATTATGATGTTGAATTTTTAGGAAAAGTTTCTGGATTTTTTGAATCTGCAGCAAACGGAAGTAGTAATTTAAGTGAAGTTGTAGAAAACTTAGCATGGAAAGATATTCAATTTGATCAATATAATATTACAATTTATTCAGATACATCTGCAGAAATTTGGATGGTTTTAGATATTTTATCTAAACTAAATTCTACTTCTCATTTAGATATTCAAGGTAGTTTTGGACAACCTCCTGTGATATATCCCCAAATAATTGTTGAAGGTAATTTAACATTTGGTTATGGAATTATTAATATCTCTGAATCAGGAGAGATAATGTCAGGGGAAATTGAACCTACAATTATTGTCAATGATAGTGGAAGATTGGATATAAATGCAGATCTATATGGAATGTTTGATGATGGAGATTCGACTTATTTTCAAATTGAGATGTTAGGTGGTAGTTTAAATATAACAGATAGCGAAATTATGGGTTGTTTGGTTATCTCTTCAAATAAAGCTGATTTATATATCTCTAATAATTCTATTTTGGGTCCTATGGGCGAAGGTGGTGCTTTAGAAATTGCAGATGAAGTTCAAAATTTTGCATATACTTTCTCAGGTATTACTTTTAGAGGGGGTGCAGGTGAAGATTATGGCCCTGTAATTTATATAAGTGGAAATGATACTTCATTAGTTTTTGAAAATCTAGATATTGTATCTTATGCTGATGATGGAAGTGCTGCAGTAGAAATTGTAGGAAGTGGTTCAGTATTATTTGAAAATGTAGATATTAATGCATCTACTGTGGGTATACTTATTCAAAAAAATATGAATCTATCAGATCCTATCGCAGATGTTATTTTTAAAAATTCTACAATAGAAAACCAAGAAGAAGAAATAATATACATATTAAATACATATAATTTCAATATTATATTTAATAATTCTTATATCTATCCAAATTCTTATGATTCAGATGTTTTTGAGATAGATGATTCATCTGGTCAATTTTTATTTGAAAATACAAATATATATTCATCTGGAGCTGAACATGTTGCTGTTTTTTATATTGATCCATCTGAAGTAAATATAACATTCTTAGGTGGATATTGTTCATCATCAGATTGGTTAATCTATGCACAATCTAGTAATGTTTCTCTAAATATAGAAGATACTTATATATCATCATCTGGTGCTTTAGTATATGGATATGAGAGTGATTTGGATGTGGAAGTTTATGGTAGTAATAATACTTATATTAATGTAATAAGTAATGGGACAGATCCTGATAATTCAGCACTATTTTTACAAAATTCTACAGTAGATATTTTAGTAAATAGCACTTATTGGAATTTAAAATCTGGATTTGCAACTTTGATGGGTTCAAAATCAAATTTAATATCTAATTTGAAGTATATGACTTTAGATGCCGATTATAAACTCTTTGGAGGATATTATTATTCAAAAGCATATGTAGATATACGAAATTCTCACATTATCTCAGGTTATTTAGGTTCTTTGGGATATAGTGGCACCTCTTCAAATTTAACCATAATTTCACAAAGCAATATATGGGATATTGAGGCTCGGTTGGATGTTAATGAAAATTCATTTTTCAATTTAAGTTCAAAATATGATGATTATAATTTATCAGAAAGTTTAGTATCTTTATCAAGTAGTTATGCTAAAATAGATATTTTTGATGGAAATTTGACTTCTCAAAATGGAAGTTCATTAATTATGCTACAATCTGATTCTAATCTATATATAAATATATCTGATTCTAATTTAGATATGGAAAATAATCTAATATATTCTCTAAGCTCTACATTAAATTCCTATTTTTTAAATACCTATATAGATCAAAAAGAAATTCTCTCTGGCCTGCCCACATTAATCTATATTACAAATTCCAATTATTCAATTGATATTATAGATTCTTGGATACATAGCAATGATACAATTTTGGGTATAACTTCAGATTCAGAAGGATTTATTAATTTCTCAAACTTTAGCATTGAAGTTAAAAATTCTGTTGCAGTAGTAACACAATCTGCAGCTACTTTAGATATTTCAAATTCTAATATAACTGTTTTTGGTTACTCAGAAGATGGACCAACAGATAGTGCTTTTTCAGGATATTCAGAAGCAAAATTTGATATTAATATGGACAATGTAGATTTATTAGTTGACTACAGATCTGCTTTTTATTATTATTTTAATTCAAGTGGAACAATTGATATCATAGATTCAGAAATTGATTCAAATAGTTTTAACAACGAAGTTTTTAGATTTGAAAGCCTTTCTCAAGATGGTTATCTAAATTCAACTAATGATTCTTCTGATTTGATGAATTTTACAGTTGGAATCTACAACATTACAAAATATTTTGATATTCCAAATAATGCGCTGGTTACAGATGCACATATTAGTTTGCAAGGATTATCATCTAATGGTAGTTGGCCTTCAAATATTTATTTAGATGTGGGTGCTGATGGTGATACAGAAACATTTTGGAATGGATCATTATATGATAAGATTAGATGGAATTTATCTAAAGATGAATTTAATGATTATATTAATTCTCATACAGATGAGGATGGAGACGGTTATATTTCAGTTCCTGTAATATTTCATTCAGATACAAATGGATCACTTCAGATATTACATGAGAGCTGGAATGGAAATGACACAATTATAAATTATACTTATGGAGTAGTTTTCAATAATATTTTTATTGATCTAAAAAATACTAATGTTACAGCAATAAATTCTGGATTTAGTTTCTATTCAAATATCTATTCTGAGATTAATTTTACCAATGTAGATATGGATATATCTTATGAATGTATAGAGATGGTATCTAATGTAACAATATTTATGAATATATGGGATAGCACGCTTTATTCTAATAACTCAGATGGTATTATTATCTCAGATGAGTTTAGTCCATTTGATAGTTTTGCACAAATTACTACCGATAATGCAAATATCATTGTTGGATCTAACAAAAGTGATATTGCTTTGAAAAACAATGCATATTTATCTTTAATTAATCCTACTTTTAATCTAGCCAATATTTGGATGAATGGAACATATATAAGCCAGCTAAATGTTTCATGGGTAGTTAATTTGCAAACAAATTGGTCCTATGATGATCCGGTAATATCTGGATTAGTTAATATATTTGATAATAAATCCAATTTGGTATCTTCAGATTATACTAATTTAGATGGACAACTAAATAATTTAATTCTTTTAGAATATACACAAAATGCAAGTTACTACAAAGAATATTATACAGAACATAATTTTACAGTTGAAGCTAGTTATA
>CAYQAE010000006.1:43680-48665 GCA_964415445.1 uncultured archaeon
AAAGCAAAACAGTATATGTAACTTTGATAGATACAATTGCACCAAATTATAATTATATTATGCCTTCTCCTTCATCTTATGTAGAATATTCTCCAGATGCAATCTATATGTTTAATATGAGTTGGACAGATAATGTAGAATTAGATACAGTGCTATTTGAATGTAACAATACAGGTTCAAATATTACAGCATCAAAAGACGGAAACATGTATTATGTTACTTTAGAAGATTTAGCAGCAGGTAATTATGAATATAGATGGTATGCAAATGACACCACTGGCAATTGGAATGTTTCTTCTATATATTATTATACTATAAATAAAACAACACCAAATTTTGCTCTATATCTTAATGGCGGGCAATCAGATGATACTATTGTTTATGGCACACAATCAAATGCCTCAGCTTATCTTCTAATAACTCAAGGTAGCTTAATTTTAATGCGAAATCAAACAGATTTGGGGTCTTTAGAAGATATAAATACATTAGCTGTGGGTATATATAATTATACTGCATATTATGCACAGAATCAAAATTATACTTCAGATAGTTTGACTTTAATTTTGACTGTAGATCGAGCATCACCAAGTTTTTCTCTATATCTTAATGGCGGACAATCAGACGATACTATAGTTTATGGCACACAATCAAATGCCTCAGCTTATCTTCTAATAACTCAAGGTAGCTTAATTTTGATGCGTAATGGGACAGATTTAGGTTCTTTAGAAGATATAAATACTTTAGGTGCAGATGTATATAATTATACTGCATACTATGCACAGACTCAAAATTATACATCAGATAGTTTGACTTTAATTTTGACTGTAGATCGAGCATCACCTAATTTTTCTCTATATCTTAATGATGCACAATCTAATGATACTATTGTTTATGGCACACAATCAAATGCCTCAGCTTATCTTCTAATAACTCAAGGTAGCTTAATTTTAATGCGAAATCAAATAGATTTGGGGTCTTTAGACGATATAAATACTTTAGGTGCAGGTGTATATAACTATACTGCATATTATGCACAGACTCAAAATTATACCTCAGAAAGTTTAACGAGAATTTTAACTATAAATAAAGCTACTCCATTTATTAATTTGACTTTAAATGGTATTTATGGGGATACTGGTGCTATACCTTATGAAAATATTACTGTAAATGCAACTATTAATGTTTCAGGATTGGAAATTAATCTTTATGATAATGGATCATTTTTAGATACTGGAATTGGTCAAGTATCCGTTGTTTTAAATTATAGTGATTTTTCTTTGCATAATATTACAGCAAACTACAGTGGAAATGTAAATTATACAATTAGTTCTATTACACATCTTCTCTCTATTGGAGATTTCTTGTATCCTACTTTTTCAAATTTAGAAAATTCTCCTCAATCTGGTGTAAACTATACTCCAGATGGAATATATATGTTTAATTCAACTTGGAATGATGTGGAATCTTCTATTGATACAGTATTATTTGAATGGCATGGAGAGAATGTTTCTATAACAGGACAATATGGAGATACATACTATGTAATTTTAGAAGATCTAGCTGCTAATGAGACAGGATATAAATATCGTTGGTATGCAAACGATACTTCTGGCAAATGGAATATGACTTCTGAATATACATATAAAATTAATAAGAGCTATCCTGATATGGCTCTTTATTTGAATGGGGATCAGGATAATGATAATATCCCATACAATACACCATCAAATGCTACAGCTGTACTATATATAACACAAGGAAATGTTATTTTAGAGAGAGATAATATTGATTTAGGTGATACTACTGAAGTATCTATATTGGGTGCAGATGCCTATATTTATGAAGCAGTATATACTGAAACACAAAATTACACTTCAAGGACTATCTCCTATATTTTAACAGTTCTTCAAATTTCGCCAAATATTGGGTTATATTTGAATGGTTTATCATCTGATCTTGAAATTACTTATGAAGATACATCAAATGCAACTGCTTATATGCCAATAAGTCAAGGTAATTTAGTTTTGAAGCTAAATGGAACTGATTTAGGTTCTTTAGAGGATATAAATATTTTGGCTGTTGGTACATATAATTATACTGCATATTACGCTGAAACTCAAAATTACACCTCAGAGTCTTTAACAAGAATTTTGGTAGTAAATAAAGCAGATCCAGAAGTTTATCTATATTTAAATGGAACCTTGTTTGATTCAGATAAATCGATCATATATGGAACACAATCAAATGTTACTGCAACTATTTTGATAGATCAAGGTGATATTAATCTTACACGAGATAGGGAAAATATTCCAAGTTTATCTGATGTGAATATTTTTGCTGCAGATACTTATAATTACACTTTGATCTATGAGGCTACTCAAAATTATAGTGAGACAATTATTTCAAGAATTCTTACAGTTGAAAAATATACACCTTCAATTAAACTTTGGATAAATGGCTCACAAAATGATACCATAGTAGTTGAAGGTAGTGAAGTAAATATTACAGCTACTTTAAGTATTAACAAGACTATAACTATTAAAAAGAATGGATCAACACTAATTTCAGGATTTAAACATATATCAAATACATCGATCTGGACCCAACGAGGTATATGGCTCATAAATGCAACGTATACTGGAGATCAAAATTATTCAATGGTATCTGTTGCATATAAATTATCTGTGGTGTTAGCAGAAGGCCAAGAAATACAGGCAGGCGAAAATGAGATATTATTTGAAGATGAAAACATAGAATTAAACTTTGAATCAACTCAAAGCGGAGTAATTATACTTAAAAAAGAGCTAATTAGTCCCATTGATGTTGCAGCACCAAATGCTAAAGTTTATCTAAATATTACAATTGATTTAGATTCTTCGGCCCTCTCAAATATAGAAATTACATGGACATATACAGATTCAGAGATTGGAGATATCCCTGAAGATGATCTAATATTCTTCTATTGGGACGGAGAAGAATGGGTAGAAATTGAAACTGAGGTATTTGCAGCAAATAATACAATGGTGGCAACCTTGCCTCATCTATCCTTATTTGCAATAGGTGAAGTCCAAGAAGATGAGGCAGATGATGAGGACAATACCTTTTTGGCAATAATTGTGCTTGTAGCTATTGCAGCGGCATTACTTGGTGGTTTAGCAAAGTTATTTGGAAGAACTTCTGAAAAAAAGCCACAGGAAGAAATAATAGACATAGATGATAAAGCAGGACTTGTAGATGTAGAAAAACAAAAATAAACCTATTTTATTTTTCTTTTTTTGAAAACCACAATCTTTTTTTATCTTAATTTATGGCAGTAGATTGCAATGAAAAAAATCTTAATTACCGATCTTCTAAATGAAGATGCTTTAAAATTATTAGAAAAAACTGAAGATATATCTTACACTGATTTGAATACTCAAAATAAGGATGAGATACTTAAAGTAATCTCTGATTACGATGCCTTAATTGTAAGGAGTAAAACTCAAGTTGATGCAGATATTATCAATGCAGGTACTAATCTAAAAGTAATAGGCAGAGCAGGAGTTGGAGTTGACAATATAGATTTGGAAGCTGCAGAAAAAAAAGGAATTTTGGTAGTAAATGCTCCCGAAGAAAGTCTAGATAGTGTTGCAGATTTAACTATGACTTTAATATTAACTATTTCTAGAAAAATTATAGATGCTAATCTTAGAACAAAAAGTGGTAACTTCAATAGAAAAGGACTTGTAGGCCGTGAGTTATCCAAAAAAACTATGGGTGTTTTGGGTTTAGGTAGGATAGGTACTAAAGTCGCTTTGCGTGCTTCTGCATTTGGGATGAAAGTGGTAGCATATGATCCTTATATTTCAAATAAAGATATAAATGAATCTATAATTAAATTAGTTGATTTTAATACAGTTTTAAGACAATCTGATGTTATAACTATTCATACTCCACTAACTGATGAGACAAAAGGTCTAATTTCAAAAAAAGAAATTGCAAAAATGAAAGATGGATCTATTTTAGTAAATACTTCTCGTGGGGCAATTGTAGATACCAAAGCTTTAGTTGAAGCCCTAGATTCTAAAAAAATTTTAGGCGCGGGTTTGGATGTAGTTGAAGATGAAACAAAGGACAACCCACTTTTAAAATATGATAATGTAATTTTGACTCCTCATTTAGGTGCATCAACCAAAGAAGCACAAAAAAATGTTGGAATTGAAATTGTCAAAGAAGTTTGTAGAGTTTTATTTGAAAAAACTCCAAAGAATCCTGTTAATTTTCCGACTTTATCTAGACAAATTGAAGCAGAATGTATGCCTTGTAGGGATTTAATAATTAATATGGGTCTGATTTTATCCTCTATTTGTGAGGGTAGTGTGGATAAGATTAATATAAAGTATCCAAATAATCTACCTACTACCGGGTTGAATATATTAACTAGATATTTTTTATCTAATTTTTTAAAAAGATCTCTAAGCGGAAGAATTAATGTAGTAAATGCAATTAAATTAGCTCAACAGAGAAATATCGAGATAGTGGAGTCAATATCTCAAAAAAAGGACATAAAAAACCTTCTAGAGATTGAAATTATGAAAAATTCCAAAAAAATTACTTCAATTTTGGGGGTAATTGACTCCAGCTTAGAGCAAAAAATACTTGCGATAGATGTTTTTGAATTTCAGTTTAATCCAAAAGGATATGTTACCTTAGTCTCAATTTTGGATAAACCGGGTCTAATTGGTAAAGTAACTGTTTTTTTAGGCAATGAATCTATAAATATTGCAGAATTACAAGCATCAAGGAATACCAAGGAGAATAGAGAAATGATGCTGATCAAGACAGATCAAAAAGTTTCTGAATCACAACTTAAGCGACTAAAAAAGATTGAAGGTGTATATAATGCTTGGACGATGAGTCTATAAGAAATACTCTTTTTTTAGCTAAATTATGCCAAAACCTTATTAAGGGATTCTAATTATATTAATTTTTGATTTTGCCTACTT
>CAYQAE010000007.1:0-2283 GCA_964415445.1 uncultured archaeon
TCTCAAGTGTTTTTTTAGGCGTATATATTCTAAAATCATTTTCAAAATGATTTATTTTTTGACTTTTTATTTTGATATCTTCAGGAGGATTATATTTCATTTTATGAGATTATATAATTAAAAATAATAAAAAATTTAGGTTCTTATGTTTTCTCAAATTAATATAAATATAAGTATCCAAAATATAGCAATAAATTTTGTTATTTAAGTCTCAGAAAAAGGGCAATTATAATGCAAAAAGATATTGTTTTAGTTCTACCATATAAAATTGCAGCATATCCACCATTATCCCTTCCTTATCTAAAATCATACTTAGAAAAAAACTCTTTCGAAACTTTACAGATAGATTTTTCTATTAAAATTTTCAAAAAGCTATTTTCCTCTATTTTTCCAAAAAAAATAGATTTAAAGGAAGCCAATGATATTCTTGACATATTATGTGCAATAGAAGTTTACAGTTTAGATATAGATAAATTTAATTACCAATCAAAAAACAAAGAAACGTTAATTCCTTTTTTTTTGCATCCAAACTATAAAAAAAAATACAGCATTGCTCTAAATTTAAAAAATAAATTTCAAAATTTATTTAATTCAATAATAAATGAATTAATAAATATAGACACTAATATTTACGGATTTAGTGTAATTGAACCGTCTTATTATCCTAGTCTTTATTTTTCAAAAAAAATTAAAGAAAAAAAACCTGATGCAAAGATAATTTTAGGAGGTCCTTTTTTTTTCAAAGAATTAGGAATACAAATATTATGCAATCATCATTTTATAGATTTTATTGTTTTAAATGAATCTGAGATAACATTAACTAAATTAGTATCAAAACTGGTGAAAAACAAAGATCCAAATGATATTAAAGGAATTTTATGTAAAAAAAACAATCAAATAAAGTATAATGGCCCTCAACAGGTAATAGAAGATTTAGATATGTTACCTTTTCCTGATTTTGATGGTCTACCTCTTAAAATGTATTTTAATGTAACTAATTTTAATATAGACCTACCTCCTGCTTTGCCTATAGCAACTAGTAGAGGTTGTCCTCTAAATTGCTCCTTTTGTTATGAAAGACCCTTTTGGAAAAAATATAGAAATAGAAATCCAAAAAAAGTAGTTGAAGAACTAATATATCAATCAGAAAAATATAATACCGATGCTTTCTATTTTACAGAGAGTTTAATAAATGGATCTCCAAAAAAAACTATAGAACTTGCCAATTATATTAAAAAAGAAAAAATTGAAATTAATTGGATAGCAAATGCATCTGTAATAGAAATGAAAAAAAATATTCTCCAAAGCATGAATAACGCTGGGTGTCGAGGACTTTTATATGGAATTGAATCAGGATCAAATCATGTTTTAAAATTAATGAATAAAAAAAGCGATGTTTCACATGCTGAAAAAGTTCTTAAGATCACAAAAAACTCCAATATCTGGACACATTGTTACTTAATGTTAGGGTATCCTGAAGAAACAAAAAGAGATGTTGTTGCTACAAAAAAATTTTTGAAAAAAAACATAAAAAACATAAATAGCTTCTTTGTTCATATTGCATATGCTCCTTATAAGCCTATGATAGACCACTATAATTTATTCAAATTCAAAAATTCTAAAGAAACAAAAGACCTTTATAGGAAATCATTAGGAGATTTTTGGACTCAAACTAAAAATAAATTGAAATTAAATGAGATTAAGAGATATTTGAAAGAATTTAATGTAATTAGAGATCAAAATCATAAATATGATGGAATTCCTTTTGAAATCATACACGGAATTAATTTATCATAAAAAATTCAACTTTTATAAATTATAATTATTAATCTATATAAAAAAGGTAAATATAATGTCAATTCTTGCTTGTGGATTAGATATAGGCGGTCTTCATTTAAAAATAAGTTTAGTTGAAATAAACCAAAAAATTGATGTAATCAAAACATATTCTGCTAAATCATCGCCAAAAAATTTTGAAAACCATATTAAAGAATTTCTTCTAAATTTACACAGAAAAATTGATGTAGTTGGGGTAACAAGTACGGCGAATATTCTCCTCAATTTTCAACTTTTCAAGAAGGGATAAGTTTTTTTTCAGAGAGACTAAAAATTTATTTTAATTCACCTATATATTGGATAAGCCATAAAGGAAAATTAATTTCAAATAAAAAAGTTAAAGATAACGCATATCATATTACTGCAGCAAATTGGATGGCTTCGGGGCTTTTACTTGGATATAAACTAATTGAAAATGCAATACTAGTTGATACAGGCTCAACCACA
>CAYQAE010000007.1:2293-30813 GCA_964415445.1 uncultured archaeon
GGAAAGTTTGATTATGAGAGATTAGCTTATAATGAATTAATATATACAGGAGCAATATCTACCCCTGTAAATACTTTTGTGAGATCTATTAAGATTAAAAATATAAAAACACCTATTTCTGCTGAATTTTCAACTGTTAGTGGTATTATTCATTATATTTTAGGGAATATAACAGAAGATCAATATAGAAAAGAATTTTTTGATGTTCCATTTTTTTCTGATCCAAAACTAGCTCATTTAAAAGTAGCATATTTAGTCTGTGCAGATGAAAATTTACTTGATAAAAAAATTACAACTTCAATTGCAAATCAAATTTATGAAAAACAACTTAAACAGATCTCAAAAGGCATTGAAAAAGTATTTTTAGAAAACAAAAAACATTTTAACAAACAACCACTTATAATTGTGACTGGATTTGGGAGAGATTTCTTGGCAAGAAAATCTGCAAAAAAAGCTGGATTTAAAAATATAGTTCCGATTGAAAAAATTTTGGGTGAAAATACCTCTCTTTCAACTCCTAGCGTTGCGATGGCATTTTTAGCTGCTAAAAAATATTAAAGCGAGATAAAGAAATATGAAATTATTAATAAGCCCAAAAAATATTACAGAGTCAAAAGAAGCAATTAAAGGAGGAACTGATATCATAGATATTAAAAATCCAGAAGAAGGTAGTTTAGGAGCCAGTTTTCCTTGGAAAATTAAACAAATAAAAAAAATAATGCCTGATGATATTGAAATAAGCGCTACATTAGGAGATCTACCAAATTTAGCAGGTACTGCGTCACTTGCAGCATATGGATTAGCATCAATGAATCTAGACTATATCAAAGCCGGTATTAAAGGATCTAAAAATGTCAAAGACGCTGTAAATTTAATGAAATCTATTAAAAGAAGTGTAGATGAAATATCACAAAATACCAAAATTGTTGTAGCAGGATATGGAGATGCAAAAAACTTTGGAGGATTATCTCCTGATGAAATAATCAAAGTTGCAATTAAATCTAATGCTGATATAGTGATGTTAGATACTCTTATAAAAGACAAAAAAAGTTTATTACAACATCAAACTTTGGATAATTTACATTTTTTTGTTGAAAAAGCACATAAAAATGATTTATTAGTTGCTTTAGCTGGATCTTTAAGTAAGGAAGATATTTATAAACTTATAAATCTTGATTGTGATTTTTTAGGTGTTAGGACTGCAGTATGTAAAAATCATGATCGTTTAGAAGGTAACATTCAATATGAAAAAATTAAAGAAATCAAACAACTAATAAATAGGAAATAGAAAAAATGAATAAAAAAATTATAGATATTATAAAAGAAAAAGCAGTTAAAAGAGGAGAATTTACACTCACATCAGGAAAAAAAAGCAATTATTACATTGATATAAAACAAGTAATAACAGATCCCTCTTCCCTAGATTTAATTACAGATAAAATTTCTAAAAAAATAAATCAAGTTGACAAAATTGCAGGAGTTGAACTTGGAGCGATTCCTCTTTTGAGTGTAGTTTGTGTAAAGAAAAAATTACCTATGTTGATAATTCGAAAAAAAATAAAAGATCATGGAACAAAATTACCATATGAAGGAAATCTCAAAAAAGGAGAAACAATATCAATAATAGAAGATGTTACAACAACAGGTAATTCAGTTATAAATTCAATTAAATTTCTAAAAACTTTAGGAATTAAAATAAAATCAGTTATTACTGTAGTTGATAGATTAGAAGGTGCAAAAGAAAAAATTGAAAAGATGGGAATTGAATTTATTTATCTAGCAAATTTGAAAGATTTAGGATTGATATAAATGTATAATTTAGAAGATGGTGTTTTTTTAATTAAATTAGCACGAGATACAATTTATGAATATTTAAAAAATTCAAATGTAAAATCTGTACCACATAACACACCAGAAAAATTGAAAGAAAAAGCTGGTGTTTTTGTAACATTAAGTAAGTACCCTAATCATAATTTAAGAGGATGTATTGGTCATCCTCATCCTGATTCACCATTAGTTGAAGCTACAATAGATTCTACGATATCTGCATCAACTCGGGATCCAAGGTTTGCCAGAGTAAAATTAGATGAACTAGAAAACATTGTAATTGAAGTCTCGATTTTAACTCCTCCAAAATTATTAGAAGTCCATGATCCAAAAGAATATCTTAAAAAAATAGAAATTGGAAAAAATGGACTTATTGTGGAATTGAGATTTATGAGAGGTCTACTTCTTCCACAAGTTCCTGTAGAATACAATTGGGATGTAGAGATGTTTTTGGAACATACCTGTATGAAAGCAGGATTGCCTCAAAATGCATGGAAAGATAAAAAAACTAAAATTTATGCATTTGATGGATTAGTTTTTTCAGAAAAAGAACCAAAAGGAGAGATTTATCAAAAAAAGTTAACTAAATAGTCTCCTCAATAAAATCCTTACCAAAATTATCTCCTGTCTGAGAAATTAAAATATTATTTATTGAATTTAAACTACCGCCACAGTGCGGACATCTATTGAGCAGAAAAGAATTACTTTGTAATGTCTTTTTGCATGATGCACAAAATCTAGTTTTGTAAAATCCTTCTTGAATTTTATTATGATATATTTTTTCAAATTGTGGAATATCTCTAAATTGATCTGACCAAAGTTTATTTTTTGAAAAAATTAAAGTTTCGGCACTACAGCGCATGCAATATGCATAAATACTATCTATTTTAAATTTTAATTGATCAGATGTAGCCGAATCTATATCTAAGTTTATATTGGATATTATAAGATTTCTACCCCTACAATAAGCACAACTTAGCTCATCTTCTGAATAGTTCTTTGCTTTTGGCTCTATTGATTTTTCTTCTTTTTTTGATAATAATCTAAATTCTCCATTTTCAAGTTTATATTCCTCTTTTTTATCTATTAATCTAGCTTTTTTTACTCTAACATAATATCTAGTAGTATCTCCATCAAAAGAATGTGAAAAGTCAAAAATAATAGATGCAGCTGATAAAATTAGGTTTGTGACTTTTTCAGATAAAGTTCCTTTTTTAAATAAAGATAAAATTATTGAATTATTTTCTTTTGCCATTGATATTATCTTTTTGATAAACCTATTTGATACAACTTCACTAAATTCTTGAACAACATCATCCAATGAATCTATAACTATTAATACATTTTCAAATGATGATTTTAAACTGTTATATGCAGATAAAATTACAGACATTACTCTGCCTGCATCATCGGGGCTAGAAACCGAATATTCAGAATAGCCACTGTCATAAATTTTTGGAATTAAATCTACAAAAACAAATTTACCCTCTTCTTCTGCCTCTACAATATCTCTACCTAATTCTTTTCGGATTTCTTTAGGAGTAGATAAAGTTGTAACATATACAATTGCATTATTTTCTAATAAATTAGTTGAAATTCCTCGCAATACTACTTCAGCATTATTTTCAATATCAGCATTAATTAATGACAGACCACAATCTAGTCCATCCTCTATTAATTTATCAAAATCTCCAAAATATTTAGTATCTTTTATAGTTTTAGAAGAGATATCTATTTTAGAAACAGAAGAAAAACAGCCACATAAATTTCTCCAAATTAACATACCCTGCTCAGTTGGTGAGTAAATAATAGTTTTTTTGCCAAAAGAATAATCTCTCTTAGATGAAATATAACCCCAATTAGAAAGATCATTAATTTTTATAAAGATATCCTTGTTTTCTAAATCTGACAATTTTGAAATTAGATCAAGATTGCTAATTTCTTTTTTCTCATAAATTATTTTAAATACAGAAAGCAAAATATTATCAAAAAGTCTATCATCTAATCTATGTGGCAAATTTTGCAACTTCTATTTGCACCCACAAATTATAGTATTTTCTACTTTTATTTGTTGCGAATTTTTTAAAAAACCATAAATTGTAAACTAAAATAAGCAAACAATAAAGTTTATAACTGAAGGAAAATAAATATTTAGTATGCCATTTAAAACAAAATTAGACAAAAAAGAGTATCAAAAAGTAAAGATAGATCTTGAAAATTTAAGTGTGCCTTTAAAAAAGAAAGAATATCTTACAGTGGAACTTAAAAAAAGTGAAGGGCTCAAAACCACTCTTAATTCTAAAGAAGGACTTTACGTAAATATGGAAGAATAAACAAATCTTTATTGTGCAACTTAAAAATGGATAATAAATCTCCTAGTTGGTGTAGATTTTGTAAAAGATATATTGGAGAAGCTAAACTTTGTCCTTTTTGCAATAGTCTACAAACTGAAGCAAAAAATTATCCTACAGAAGTTAGACCTATTCATAAAAATAATACACCCACAGAAGATAAAGTCGCTGGAGTTCTTTATGTTTTTTATAGGATATTTATCACATTAGTAATGATAGTTATTGGTTTAGCTATAGTTTCTGCAATTTATTACAATTTAGATATAATTTCTAATTATATTTTAATAATTTTAATTGTAGCGGTGCCACTTTCGGTTATATTAATCAAGTTTGTGTATGAAGATATAAAGATGTAATTAAAATGTTAATTTATATATTAATAGGGATATTTGCAGCTTGTCTAATTATTCCTACAATCTGGCTTCAGTTAACTGATAAAGAAGAGACTGATCAAGAAAAAGAAGAATTTAAGCAGCGTGTATATAAAAGAAAAAGAGATAGAATTAGATCAATTGTAGAAGATCTTCTCAGACAAACTCATGACAATCAAAAGATCATAGAATACATTGAAGATAAAAATCTAAAAGATATATTTACCACAGAAGAAATTCAATCAATTATAGTTGAGATAAAAAAAGAAAGACAGATTATACCTATGAATATTGAGAAATCATCTTCTGAAGCAATTGACTAACTTTCTTCCCACTTACTTTTCCCCTATATTCTTTCATAACTATACCCATAAGAGGAGATAGTGCTCTTTTTCCTTTTTTTGCAATAAGATCTTTCTTTTTAGAGATAAGTTCATCAATAAATTTATCTAAATTTTCAGATTTATCTGATAAATTAAGTTTATCTAATACTTCAGAAATATCTAGGTCAATATTTTCAGACCAAATCTTTATTATATCCGATAGAGCTTCTTTTGCTATTTTTTCACTATCAATTAACTCAAATATTTCTCTAAAATGCTCTTCTCTAAATTTTGAAATATCTAATCCATCTCTCTGAAGTGAGGGTAAAATATTTACTAAAGTAGAAGCCACAATTTTTGGGTTATGGTTTTTTGTGAGCTTTTCAAATAAATTTAGATATTTTGATTTTATCAATTTATTAACTAAATCAGAATCTAGATTATATTGAGCTTTGAATCTTTTTAATTTATCATCTAAAAGTTCAGGTAGATTATTTTTTAGATTTTGTAATTTTTCTCTATCAATATATACTGCCTCAACATCAGTTTCAGGATATAGTCTTGATGATCCTGGAAGTGGCCTAATATAAGAGCTTGTGGCGTCAGGTAAGCCTGCACGTACTTCTTTGGGCACTTTTTCTTTTAGTTGTTTGATCCGCAAAATTAATGCATCAATTGCTTTTTGTGCTCTATTTTTTCTCTCAGCCAATAGTAAACATAAATCATTGTTTGATGGTTTAAATTGTTTTTTGACTTTTTTTATCTCATCTGAGATATTATATTTATCAATATTTTCATCTGTATGGATATATCCACCAACACCATAAGC
Organism: uncultured archaeon; assembly: GCA_964415445.1. GTDB lineage: Archaea > CAYQAE01 > CAYQAE01 > CAYQAE01 > CAYQAE01 > CAYQAE01. The sequence continues at coordinate 7,995 of CAYQAE010000007.1, forward strand.
TTTTACATAATCTGCTAATTCATTTCCTAAAGTTCTTTCTTTGTATAATTTTGTTTTCAGCAGTCCTGATAAATTTTCTAATTTAGTAGCCAAAACTACACCATTATTTTTAATTACTTTTGAAATTATCTTATTGCTAGTATTTTTAAAAAAAGATGTTATATCTTCTATTTTTGGATCTAATGATACATCTTTTAGTTTTTTGATAATTTTAACTAAATTATATTGCCTTTGAATTTCATTTTCAACTAAATCAGAGATCTTAGATAAGCTCTGAAATCCTTTAATTTCAACTCGATTTCCTTCTTTTATTGATACATTAATATCTTGTCTAATTGTGCCCAATCCTCTCTTTATTTTTTGTGTGCTCTTTAATATCATACCTAATTTTTTTGCAACTTCCTTTGCATGTTGAGGGTCTACAATATCTGGGCCTGTTCCAATCTCAATTAAAGGAATACCTAATCTGTCAAGTCCATATTCAACTATATTTCCTTTTTTCTTTATAATTTGTGATGCTTCCTCTTCTAGACATATAACAGGAATAGATATATCCCCCTTTGAGGTCTTAAGTATTCCATTTAGACCAACTACTGCAGTTCTTTGAAATCCTGAAGTGTTTGATCCATCAGTTACAGTTTTTCGCATCATATGGATTTCATTAGGTATCTCAGCTTTTAGCATTAAACACACAGTATCTACAATATCTAGAGCTTCTTTATTGACTGCATGAGGTGGCTCTTCATCACATTCAACTAAGCAAGTCTCGTTTTCATATACGTTATAGTAAAAACTTCTATCACGCATATATTCATAAATAACAGCGGGATCAACTTTTCCTAATTCTCCTGATACAGGTCTTAAATTTCTTTTTAGTTTAGAATAAGATTTTTTGTCACTTAATGAAGATTTACATGAACAAAATAACTTTTTTGATGTATCAAGTTGTTGATGGATTTCAATTCCACATTTTACTCCTAATTTCTTATAATCTAGGCTCATAAAAAACACAAAAAATTCTAAATTAAGATATTACCTTTATCAATTACTTTTTTATTATCAATATATAAAGTAGGATTTTGCATAACACCATCAAAATGCAGACCAACATTTACCTTACCACCAAAGGTAGCATTATTTCCAATTGCAATATGGACAGTTCCTAGAATTTTTTCATCTTCTAGGACACATCCTGATAATTTTGCCCTATCATTAGTACCTATACCTAACTCAGCAATATTTCGAGCAAGTGGGCCTACTTTTTCTACCTCAGATTCAATTGCTTCTGCTAATTTTCCACCTTCAATTGAGACAACTCTACCATTTTCTACCTCAATTTTAATTGGTTCATCTACAATTGTATCCATCATAGATCCATCTACAACGAATTTTCCATAAGACGTACTCTCAACTGGAGCAATAAAAGATTCACCTGCAGGTAAATTTCCAAAAGATCCTTTTTTATGAAATAGGCCAGTATCAGAAATTGCACTACGTCCATCTATGACTAAAGTTAGATCAGTGCCTAATTTAGTTGTAATTTTTGCCTCTTTAGCTTTATCTAATAATTTTGAAAATTTATAAGTTAAATCTGCAACTTTTTCAAAATCTGCACTAATTGCACCATGTGCCATCATCTCATCTACCACACCAGGCATGGTAGCTATCCTTGCACCAGCTTCTGTTGCTTTTTTTCTAGCTAAAGTATGAGTTAGAGAATAAGTAGTTGGTGCTACAATCACATCATTATCTAACATTTTTTGGGCTACTATATCTGGTGGTTCTTCGGCATGTCTATTTGTAGGTTTCATAACTAATAAAGCTGAATTTTTAGATATCTCAGATGCAGCTAAAAAAATAGCTTTTCCTATATTTAACTTGTTAGTATCAGTGATAATTAAAATTTTTTCATCCTTTTTTGCGCCCATACAGACATTAATTATTTTTTTTGCACTCTCTTTCATATTACATCTTAGCTCTTAGTATTTTATAATAAGTTAGACTGCTATCATCATCTACAATAGCGTAAATAAATCTTTTTCGTACACTATGTGCAAGTCTTACTGCACGAGATATTTCAGGAAAGGAAAATGTTTTACCTTCAGATACTCCATGTACTAAAAAATTAGAATGATCTTGTCCTGGAACTTGGCCTCGATCATATACTCTAAAATGAGCTCCAAATTTAAAACCTGATTTAACAACATATCCTCTTTTTCTAAGGTCTTTATAAGCAATATATTTTATATCAAATTCTCTCTCGTTATCTTTTGCATATTTAAATGCCCCATCATAATCTAATTCTTTTCCATCTTTCATAACTACTATTCGCTCTTTTTCTAAAAGATACAACACTTCAACTAAGGATAGCTGTAATTTTGATTTATCCAAAAATTCTCCATAATATCCTTTATTATATAATCTATCACAATTAGTAGGACCTATTGTTACGCCTCGATTTTCAATAATCTCTACTTCTACTTCACCTAAATCTTCATTATCTACTGTATTATAAAACTCATCTGACATTTCCATCACCTAAAAATATAAATTCAAATAAATTATAAAGTCAAATAATTTGAATAAATCTAATTTGAGTGAATATTTAATACTATATAATGTTGTAAGTTTGTAAGATAAAACTAATAAGAAAGTTTAAAAAAAATCATACCACTTTCATATATACAACCTAATGGTGAAAATTATGTTTGATATTGAACTTATAAAGACCGGTCTTGAAGGACTTGATGAGATGTTTGAAGGAGGAATACCCAGAGGATGGCCAATTATAATTACAGGAGGACCAGGAAGTGGCAAAAGTATAATTTCTGCACAATTTATATGTAAAGGTATTGAAAAATATGACCAACCTGGAATTTTAGTTTTATTTGAAGAGCCCTTCTCACAAGTAGCATTTACTATGAAAAAGATCGGTATAGATTTAATGAAATATCTAGAGCAGAAAAAGCTTTTAGTTATTGACGCCTCGCCTTCTCCTACTAAACTAGATACAGACTTGCCTGTGCTTGTTTGGGATTATTTAGCTAGTGTAATGGGTACAGAAAAACGTGGTCTAAATTTGAATGAATTTTATAGCCTACTTAGAGATTGTATTGGTGAATTTAATCCAGAGAGACTTGTAATTGATTCAATTTCAGCTCTAAAATTATATACACCTGAGAAAGAATTTAAATTTGAACTTGCAAGATTATTCAAGTTTTTATTTGATAATAAAATTACCGCGTTTATTACAGCAGAGAGACCTGAAACTCAAGTTTTGCCAGTTGAATATTATCTTGCAAATGGAATTATTGCTACCCATTATGCTAAGAGAGCAAGTGAGAGATTTAGAGCATTAGAAGTAATAAAGATGCGAGGAGTAAAACACGTAAATAAAATGGTACCTATGGATATTGGCGATGGTGGACTTATAATATTCCCTGAAGAGAAAGTATTTGCCACCCAATAAATATTATTTTTTTCTTTTTTTAATTTGTGATACTGATGTGGTTTGCACACTTTATTGTGCCTATGATAATTTATTATATGCTATTTCCATATCTAAATGCATATTCCCTATTAATTGGTGCTTTTTTTGCAAATATTGATGCAATAATAGTTAAAATGGGCCTCAAAGATTCAAAATTTCATCTAAATAGCTTTTTTCATTCAATCCCATTTGGTCTACTTTTTTCATTAGTTTTTCTTCCCTTTGGAATAAAAGATGTTATATCTTTCAATATAGGACATATAATTCATATTCTCCTAGATTCTGGATCTGATGGAGGTATAAGACCATTATATCCACTAAAATTTAATTTAAATTTCAAAATTTGGAAAAATACGTTCTCATTAGGATTTAGAGATGATTTTATTCATTATTTTTCAAAAAACTATTTTTTTGAAGTTTTAGCTTTTTTGATTTTAATACTATTGATTCCAAAAGAAATTCTAGAGATTTTTGGAAGTTATAAGATTTTAGTATTTATTACAAGTTTTTTATCAATTATATTATTTTTAAAAATGGATTTTCTACAGGCAAAAATATTTGGAATTATATTTTCTATCTCTAGCTTAATATCTATAATATTAGATACTACAATTTTAGGATATTTCTATCTTGCACTTCTATTTAATTTATTTATCTCTATGATCTATACATCTGTTGAAGAAGAAAAACTACAATCTACAGCTTTTTTTATCTTAATTAGTTTTATATTTACATTTTTTTTAATATATCTATTAGAAGAAAATTTAGTTCCAATTGTGGCTACCTTATTAGCTTTTTTAGGTTTAATTCTCTCAATTGGTGGAATTTGGATAAAATGTATCTTAAATCAATTTAGAAAAAATGATGCGCCGACCGGGATTTGAACCCGGGTCATTAGCTTTCCCCGTATTCATGGAAGGCTAAGGTCCTTTTGGCGAATGCTCTAAACCAGACTAGACTATCGGCGCATAGAATATATTAATTTTATAAATCATTTATCCATAAAATTTTAAGGCTTAATATAAATAAATATTTTTTGTGAATATCAAAGCAGTACTTTTTGACCTAGATGATACATTGTATAGTAGCACAAGTGTAGCACAAAGATCTAGAACTGCCGCAATTCAAGCTATGATTGATAAAGGTCTAGAAATAGATCTAAAGGTAGCATACAAACTTTATATGGATATTGTAAGAGAATATGGTAGCAATTATGAACATCATCTTGAGAGATTACTTGAGAGACTTAACAAAAAGATAGATATGAAACTTGTGGCTGCAGGAGTTATAGCATATCATAACATAAAAATTGCATATCTTACAAATAGACCTTATGCTGATGTAATCCCTACTTTATTAAAATTAAAAGAGTTAAATAAATCTTTAGCTATTGTAACTAGCGGAATCGCAATAAAGCAGTGGGATAAACTATTGAGATTAGGTATTGTTGATTTTTTTGATTATGTTGCTACCTCTGAAGAAGTAGGAGTAGATAAACCCAAAGTGGGAGTATTTAGAGAATCACTCTCTAAGTTAAACATCAAAAATGAAAATACTCTCTTTGTAGGAGATAGTGAAAATGACATAGTAGGAGCGCTTGATGCAAAGATAATTGCAGTTAGATTAAAGAAAGGAAAACATGCCAAGTATGAATTTTCAAAAAAACCGGATTTTACCATCAATTCAATCTCTGAGGTAATTAATTTAATTAAAGAATTGGAAAAAAATAAGAAAAAAGTTTGAAATCGAAACATTTTTACATAAAACTTACCACAGAATATAAAAAACAATTATTTTTCATATGATTTATTATATATCCTAACTTTGATTGCCATGAAAATTGATAAAAAAGATGAAAAAATAATAGAAATATTAAGAAAGGATGGTAGAACATCATATAGCAAATTAGCTAAAGCTATAGGTCTATCTGATGTGGCAGTTAAGAAAAGATTGGATAATCTGTTTTACAATAATGTAATTTACAATATTTCCGCAAAAATTAACTGGAAAAAAATTGGGTATAATTACGAGGCTGTAGTTGGGATTAAGACTATGGCTGGAAAAACCGGAGATATTGCATCCCAATTAAGTAAAGATCAGAGAATATTATCAGTTTATGCAGTAGTTGGTGAATATGATTTAGTGGCAAGACTTATTTCAAAGAACATGGATGATATTAGAGATTTTGTTGAAAATAAGTTAACTAAAGCTGATGGGATCCTAGAAGCAAGAACTAGTGTTGTTTTTTCAAAATATAAGGAGGAATAGCTTATAAAGAGCTTATCCATTGTATTTTGTATTTTTTTATCTCTAAATTCAGTTTATGCTCTAAATATTTATACTTCTTCTGAATTTAGAATTAAAATTACAGAAAGAGTAAATGTAACAGACATAGATACAGCTGAATTGCTAGGAATTGTTCCCCAACCAACTGATGAGCAAAACATAACTTCATTTTTAGAATTTGTAAAAATAAATGATACTTATTATTACAGAAGGAATGAGACTAATTTAGATTCAGGAATAAATGAATTTGTAGTAAATTATAATGTCAAGATTGGTAGAAAAATAAATTCAAATTATACTATTAGAAAAAATGGAATAGATAATAAATATCTAAGTTTCAATTCTTTTATTGTAAATAGCAGCTTAATTAGATCAAAAACAAAAGAGCTCACAAATAGTCTAGATGGTAATTTTGATAAGGTTTGCAAGTTAGTTTTTTGGATTAAAAAGACTCTTTTTTTTAATGAAAGTGTAGATAAAAAAACATCCTATTGGGCTTACAGAAATATTGAAGGCTCCTCGCGCGAGTTTAGTTATTTGTTATTATCATCACTTAGGTCAATTGATATTCCATCTCGTTTAATTTTTGGATATGCTAAATTTGATGGAAATTGGAAAAAACACTATTGGGTAGAAGTTCCTGTTTCAGATGATAAATGGATAGCCTTAGATCCAACATTAGGTGAGATTGGACAATTGGATGCATATCACATTAAGATGAGTGTTGGTTATAATTCTGAAGTAGTAAATGAAGATTTAGATTATGAATTTGAAGTTGAAATTGATAAGATATCAAAAGATAGACAAAACTTAGATCTAGATATATCAGTTGATCTATCTACCACAAAAACTCAGCCATTAGGAAATATTATGGCAAAAATTGAGATTGAAAATACAAAAAATTATACTCTGCCTTTAGCGATTAATTTAGAATCAGATGATCTATTTATCTCAGAAGATGTATATATTGATACATTATATCCAAATCGTAAATTTGAGAAAATATTTCTTATGAAGGCAAAAGATACTTCCAAATTAAAAGAATCCAATTTAAAAATAACAATATTTCCTATCTTTGAAGATGAATATAAAATTAAGATTGATCCAAAAATAGTTTCAAAATCTAAATCCTACTCAAAGGTAGATTTAGATATTTTGTTTTTTGAAGATAACAATTTATCGGTTTTAATTAAAAATACAGGAAATAAAAAGATTAATTATCTAAATTTGACAATAGATAATTTGAACATATCTGAGATAATTGATGAAATTGAAGTTGGAAAGATTATAGAGCGAGAATTTATATTTGATGTATCTTCAATTGAGACATTTAACATATCAATTCAAAATCAAAATTTATATAACGTTAAATCTTATTTATATGATCCTAACTATGAAAATTTTACACTTGAGCATTCAAACAAATTTAATCCAAACATTACATTTTATCAGATCGAGCATAGTTCATTTTTTGATGATGTAATAGATTATTTTGATGAGCCAAATAAAGCATTTACTATATTTTTAGATTATTATTACATAATTTTGCTAGCTTTAGCCATTATTTTTGTATTTAGATCAGAAAAAGCAACTTCAACTGAAGGGATACCTAAAAAATAGTTTATTTTTTCTTCTCACTTTTAATTTCCATTCTTCTATCAATTTTATTTATTATTTTTTGGAAACCTTCTTTGCCTATCATAGGCTTTACTAGCAAATCTATTTTCATTATTTCTTCTTTCCATGCATCAGTAATATAGTAGTTCATCTTATTTCCTAATTTAATTGAAATATCCAAAAGTTTTGTTAAAAGTTCTCTAGGTGTTTTTGATTTCTCTAATGATAAGTAATCATCATAAAACCAATATAAATCTCCTTCGCATGCCCTTTTAAAAAGAAGTGGATCGACTATTGATGTTGTTCTATATACTCGGCGTCCTTTTTTAGCAAAATATCCAATAACAGCGTATTCAACTGCTTTTTTAATATATGAATATGCAAGAATATCCATTTTTTTATCAATTAAGTAATTAGCTCGATTCATATTTAATTTAGCTTTTTTAAAAAATGACTTGGCCTCTAAAGTTAGATCCATGTTTTTTAGCTTTGCTCGAGTTAATTTAAACCATTCATTTCCGCCCCAAATTAGTTTTCCATGAACAAAGGCATTGTAAATATTTAAAAGTCTAGTATTTGGTTTTTTACGATTTATAAAAAATTTAAATTGATTATCAACAGTTTTTTGATTAATAAATCCTACAGTTACATCTGGAAATGGAACATAATTAGCATAATATTCTTTTTCTTTAACATCAGATTCAGGTGACAATATAACAACTAAATCGATATCAGAAGAGATACTAGTGTAGCCTTTTGATAAAGAACCTCTTAATAAAATCGAATGAGCTTTTTGATCTTTAAAAAAATTAAAATATTTCAAAATATCTTTTATAACTAATAACCGAGATCTCAAAAGTTCTTTAGAAAAAAGTTTTTCATTATCTCTATCTCTATAAATTTTAATTTCTTCCATATTATATCTAATAAACATATTAGATTCATTATTCATTATTGATCACTTATTAATACTTTTCTAAATCCTTTATTATTTTTTTAGCCTCATAAAATGTTTTATCTATTTTTTTATCCCTTTCCATTAATATATTTGTAATTTTATTTCTAAATTTAGGTATATCAAATAAATCATAAAGTATCCAATTCGGCTTAGGTATTTGTTCATATAAGAATCTATTTTGATTTATATTGTTAAAATAAAATGATAATAGATAATTAATTGCCTCTTTTGAACATAATAATGCGGAATCAAGATCTTTATCAAATAATTTTGATGCTGTATCCAATAAAGAAACTACTTCTCTTTTCAAAAATCGAAAATAAATTTTTTCAATGTTGTTAAGATTTATTTTTTTATTCAAGTTTTTCCTAATTTCTAAAATTCGATTATCTTTATCAAATATAATTTTACCACTTTTTAACAAATTATAAATTACAAAAGTATCAAAAACATTTGAATCTAAACTTTTTTTTGATTTAAGTATTTCAAATTTTTCATATAAATTATTGATATTTATATAATATACATATGTTGTAAAAACGTCATCTAAAATCTTTTTAGATTTTGAAGTAGTATCTGAAAGAATTAAAAAATACTTAAAAAAACCAAAATCTTTAAAATCATCTATAACTAAAGAAAAATTAGTTTTGAAGCGTTTTATATCTTCAATAAAATTACTAATTAACCTATTATAATTATTAAACATAAATAATAAATTTTAGAAAAATAGTTTAAACTTTTTAGTAATTAAAAAAAATAAAAAGACTATTTGTTATTAATACTATAAATCAGTATTTTCAAATGTGTCCTTCCATTCTTTTTCTGAGAATAATTCTTTGAGTTTTGATTCGTCTCCATGTTCTCTTACTTTAACTTCTTCAATCTTATCATTTAAAATATCTATAGCATTATCTACAGCTTGCATGCCTTTTACAACTACTTCGTCATTTTCATCAGTTATTTCAAAAGCTTCTTTTAGATCTTCTTTATTTTCTTCTATATATTCCCTTTTTGCTTCCAATATATCTGAAATAACTTCTTTTTTTAAGTTAACATCTGCCAATTTATCAATATCAAGACTTATACCACTCACTAACTTATCTATAAGCTCGGTATTTAAATTCAATTCATGTTTTTCACTAGTCTCTTTTACTTCAGAAAGCATCTGTTGAAATTTTTCAAAAGGATTCGCACTTACTCTTTTATCTCTATCTGCTATACTTGCATAAGCATCAGGATCTTTGGCTTTTTTACCAAGATCTATTAAAAATCCAGTCGCCACATTGGCCCCATAAAAAGTTCTTCCATCATGTGTTGTCCAACTGAGACTTTCAATGTCTTCATTTTGATCAGCTATATTGTCAAATTCTTTCAATAAATTTTTTACATCATTAAGAGAACTAATACCTACATCCGGATTCTCTCTTAACGCCAAGCCAAATACTGTAAGTCCATCTGAATGGTGTTCTGTTTGAGTTTTACCTAATCCCATGATTATCACCTAATATATATATCAATTTCCGAAGTATATAAACCTTTGTTTTTTTCGATTGAAATTTAGTAATAATTTTATATTAAATATATATAAAACAATTATATCCAATTAACAGTGAGATATATGATTCCAATTAAAAATATAAATAAATTAGAAATTTCAAAACTAATTAAAAAATATAAAAATAGCGCTAAAGAAATAGCAGCTAAATTTTACAAAACTAATGTTAAATTAATAACAAACAATTCACTTTTTTACAATTTCTGGGACTTAAATTGGTTTAAATCAAATAATAATCCTAAAATCAAAATATACGCAATAAAATCAGATGATAAACCCAATGTATACTATTGTAAAGAAGAAAATACCATGATAATTTTTAATGCCAATTATTATGGGCATATCAAATCAATAGCTTTAGAATTAAGTAGAGATATTTTAGAAGATCAAAATATACTAAGTATCCATGGAAGCAGTGTTGAAATTAAAAAAAGAGGAATATCAATTATCGGAAAAAGTGGAGCAGGAAAAAGTTCTTTTGCAGAGAAATTAGTAGAAGATGAAGATGCAACAATTCTATCAGATGACTGGATATACTTAGATTTAGAAAATAATCAAATTTATGGGCATAATCCTGAAAATTACCTATATATGCGAACTAGATTTTTGCAAAATAGAGAAGAGCTTGAAGAAAAAATAAGAAGAGGCCCCTTAGAAAATATAGAAAGAGACGCACCCCTAGCTTCATTTTATACAAAAAAACCCCGAACTATAATTGATCCTAAATTAGTTTACAATAAAATAAAGAGAGAATCTAAAATTGATACTTTATTTATAATTGATAAAAGAAGAAGTGACTCTGTTTTAATTAGAAAAGTAAATGAATTTGAAGCAATAGAAGTCCTTAAGCGAAATAAATTCTTCTATCCAAATTTAATAGAAAAAAAGAACTATAAAAAAACAACAGAACTGTTTATGAAGTATGCAGATTATCTAAATATCTACACTATTAATCTGATAAAGCATTTCGATGTTTATATGCCTACAATTAGAGAAATAATTGAAGAGCCAAGAGAAGATCATTCACTTATCATCTAATATCTCATCAACTCGACCTAAATAAGTATTATCTAAAAGAAATACATCCCCTTTATTTTTATTAATAATTTTTGAACTCAAAATTGGACCCAGTGAATGTAGATTACTTTTTTTAATTTCTCTACCTGATAGAATATCAGAAAAAGCTGGAACTAAAATCAATTTTTTATCAGATAAGCCTTCATCAAATTCAACTTTTCCCTTCTTTTTGATATATTCATCTACCATTTTTTCAATTGATACATCAAACTCTAACCATACCTTTTGAAAATGAAATATTCCAAATTTATCAACTATTTTAATATTAGCATGTCTATGTCCTGAGATGAGAACTTCAGATTTAAATAAATCTAAATTAGGCCAGCGATGTCCATGAAATAGACCATATTTTTTATAAACTAAAATACCCTCTGAACCATGAATGTATATATTTTCAGGTACAATTTTTTCAATTCCGCCATCATGATTTCCCAAAACAATATGAACTTCTAATAGTTTAGATAACTCTTTAAACAAATTATAAATTTTATTTCGCTCATAAAAACCTGCAATCTGGATGCTATGCTTTACATCCCCCAAAATAAACAATTTTTCATATTTATTTTTATCCAACTCTTCCTTAATTGAATTATAAATTACTTTCTCTTGATTTAGAATATGAACTCCTTTTTTATAATATTCCTCCTCAACTCCCAAATGTAGATCTGCCACTATTAGATACCTATCATCTATAGATAACATTGGTTTTTCATTTATTTTTTTGAGCAATTTAACACCTTAGAATAAAATTACACATAAAACCTTAACAGTATTAACATGTGATAATTGCGAACATAGCAAAAAAAATATCAAAATTATCTATATTTAAAATTAAACATATTCAAGAAGATCTGGTAAAAAAAGGGATAAATATCTCAAAAAGAGATATAATAGAATCCTCATTAAACTTTCAAATGCTCATAAATCTGATTTTTACAAATATATCCAAAAAAACTCCTACAAGTACTAAAAAAATAGTGATTCTCTAAAAGAGCATAATCTAATATTATAAATAACAAAATAGACTGGCTTATAAGACGAGAAAAATTATAATTAATGTTTTCAAAAATTTATTGGTATTACAATACCTAAGATTATTTAAAGACATTGGTATTATAATACCAGTATGGAAATTTCAGACTATATGCCTCAAAATGTTTGGTGGAGAAAAAAAGAGTCTATCGAAGACGATAAACACATATCTGAATTAAAATCAAAAAAATATAAATGGCACCCTGAAATTTTAGATGAGATAAATTTAGTGCCAAAAAACATATATACATTAAGAGGACCTCGCCAAATCGGAAAAACTACTTTATGCAAGCTTATTATCAAATCTCTACTAAAAAAGATAGATGATCCAAAAGCTATTTTTTATGCTTCATGTGATCTTTTGGTAGATTTCAAAGAATTAGTTGATCTAATTAAAAAATATCTAGAATTTAGTTTGTCCCAAAATATCAAAGAAAATTACATATTTATAGATGAAGTATCGTCTATAAAAAATTGGCAAAAAGCTATCAAGTTTTTAGTAGATTCAAATGAATTAAAAAACACAGCTCTATTTCTTACAGGCTCACATACCTTAGACATCAAACACAGTATAGAAAGACTACCAGGGAGAGTAGGAAGACACGGTAAAAATATTCTTCTTCTGCCACTTTCTTTTAGAGAATTTATAGAATTAATAAATCCCAAATTAAGTAAAAAAATAAAAAAAATCCAAAAAATAGACCAAAATGAAATAAAAAATAATTCACCAATTGCCTTTGAAAATGAGCTAAAGATATTATTTAACCAATATTTAATCACAGGAGGATTTCCACTATCTATAAATGAATTTTTTACTCACAAAAAGATTTCTGACTATATTTTTGAAATTTATAGACAATGGATTTTCGGAGATATTGTAAAATGGGGAAAACAAGAAAAGATATCAAAACAAATTATAAGGGCTGCAATAAAAAGACAGGGATCATTAATTAGTTGGGATTCATTTGCAAAAGAAGCAGAGATTAAAAGCCACAAAACAGTAAGTGCATATATCGAGGATCTTGAGAATATGTTTGTCTTCTTTATTTTGTACTATCTTGATTTGAGCAAAAAAATAGTAGATTACAACAAAAACAAAAAAGTATATTTCTTTGATCCTTTTATCTATCATATATTCAATAAAATTTTTTATCTTAAAAATTATGATATCACACCCTCTTTAGTTGAATCGGTGGTAGTTTCAAATATATCAAAATTTTTACATCAAAAAAATATAAACGTCCAAGATATAAATGAGAATATCTTTTATTGGAAAAACAAAAAAGAAGTAGATATTATCGTCAAATACAAAGATGATATTATTCCAATTGAAGTTAAATATCAGAATAAATTATCTAAAGATGATTACAAATCATTGTATGAATTTTCTAAAGGAATAATTGCTACAAAAAACACATATGAACAACAAAAAAATTATTTAGCAGTTCCAATTCATGTATTTTTGGCGATGTTATAAAGAAAATTAAAAAACTACAATTTTAGATATGAATTAAGATGAAATTATATAAGATTAGTCTAAAACAGATTATTGTAATTGTTTTATTTGGTCTTTTTTTTTCAATAATGCTTTCTGAAAATAAAAGAGTATATGATTTTTCTGATGTTCCCCTAGATGAAGAAGAACATTCAAAATTTAAGATACCACCTATATATTACTTATACGGATTTTTAATATCTATTGGTATTTTTTTACCTTATTTTATTCTAACCAACAAAGAAGAAGAAAAAAACGAAGAAAAAGAAGAGACAAAGCTAAAGATGGCAAAAAAACGAAAAAAAGGTAAATAGAATATACAAAAAAGTTCTTATCTTTCCTAAATTGTAATTTTAATTACAGATAAAAGACAAAATTTTAACAAAAAAGTTTATTAGTGATTAGATTTACATTTAATATACAGTCACTAAATAATATATACTTAAGGTGGATTTTTATGGATACAGACCGAGCTAAAACAGGGATTATAGGTTTAGATGAATTAATAGAGGGTGGATTTCCAAGAGGAAGATCAATATTATTCAGTGGTGGACCTGGATCAGGGAAAACTACTACATCGCTGCAGTTTTTAATAAATGGAGCTATGAAATTTGGAGAAAAAGGAATATATGTAGGGCTAGAGATGCCACATTCATTTATAGTCCAAGATATATCCAGATTTGGTTTTGATTTAGAATCACTAGAATCTGAAAATAAAGTTATATCTATCGCTCCTGCCTCCTCACAAGAGATAAATCTACCTTTTGAAGATTTAGCTAACAGTTTATTTTTATTTTCAAAATCTAAACCTGAAAAGATCGGAGAAAAAGTAACTGCAGTTGATACACTAGCTTCACTAGTAGAAGAATATAACATAAAAAGAGTAGTTTTTGATTCTGTGCCTGCCTTAGGTATGCGTGTAGGAAGTGAGGCAGTAGTTAGGGAGACTGTACAATCTATATGCAACATGCTAAATGGGATGAACTGCACTTCAATAATAATTTCAGAAAATCGTAATGAAAATTCACTTAGCAGATATGGAGTAGAAGAATATGTGGCAAATGGAATAATCCTTTTGGGATATGAGAGAAAAGGATTAGAATATAGAAGAACTCTATCGATTTACAAACTTCAAGGAACAGATCATTCAAAAAAGATTCATGCTTTTGAGATGGGAAGAAACGGAGTAATTGTATCACCATTTGGCGAATATGACTAAAATGGACTATGAAATTATTGACGACCATACTGCAGATATAGGATTTAAAATTCATGCAGATGATCTAAATTTAGCTTTTTCAAAGTCGGCTTTAGCCTTAACTGATATAATGGTTGACATATCAAGAATTGATTCAAAAAAAGAAACAAAAATTGAAGTCTCTTCTGAAGATCTAGAGAGTCTAATGTTTGATTTTTTATCTGAACTTCTTTATTTATTTGACACAGAAGGATTTATAGCTTCAGAAATTAAAGAATTAAAAATAAAGGATTATAATCTAAAATCTACCCTTTTAGGAGATAAATTTGATCCAAAAAAGCATGAAGGTAAAACTGAGATTAAGGCAATTACATATCATCAGATGAAAATTGAAAAAAAGAAAGAAAAATGGGAAATTCAAGTTATTGTTGATATTTAAGATTTAACTACTTCTAATAATTTATCAAAATCTGCTTCAATCTCAATTGGTTCTCGACATGAATTTACTGCTTGCTCTGGATCTTTTAGAAGATGGCCTGTTGTAATACAGACTATCTTTTCGTTTTTATCTATCATATTATTTTTAAGTAATTTATATAAGCCTGCAATAGATGAAGCTGATGCTGGTTCTACCCCAATTCCTTCTTTTCTGGCTAATTTGAGTTGAGCTTGGATTATCTCATCATCTGTTACACTCTCAGCTAGACCACCTGACTCATATATTGCCCTTAGTGCTTTTTTTGCATTTACAGGATCGCCTATTCTAATTGCAGTAGCTATAGTTTCAGGGTTTTTTACAGCTATTATATCATCTTTTTTATCTTTGTAAGCATTAACAATTGGTTTTGCACCTTCAGCTTGGATTCCAGTCATTTTTGGAAGTTTATCGATTATACCCAATTTTTTGAACTCTTTGAATCCTTTCCACAAAGCTGAAATATTTCCAGCATTACCAACAGGTATAATAATTCGATCGGGGGCCCCTCCATTCAATTGATCTACGATCTCAAAAGCCATAGATTTTTGGCCTTCTAATCTAAAAGGATTTAGCGAATTTAGAAGATAAGCATGACCTTCATTTGTAAAACGTCTAATCAAATTTAGAGCTTCATCAAAATTACCCCTAAGCGCTATTACTTTTGCACCATGAAATAGAGCTTGTGCAACTTTACCTAAAGCTACTTTTTTTGCAGGAAGCAAAACTACACAATTTAGACCAGATCTAGCAGCATATACAGCTAGGGATGCAGAAGTATTTCCAGTTGATGCACATGCAACTGTATCTATACCATAATCAATAGCTTTTGTTACTCCCAAAGTCATGCCCCGATCTTTGAAACTACCTGTTACATTACTTCCTTCGTTTTTTACATAAAATGAATCCATTCCAAAGTCTTTAGATAAACTTTTGCAATGATATAGAGGGGTGCCACCTTCAGATATAGATACAATGTTTTTTTTATTTTTCACAGGCATTAATTCTTTATACTTCCAGACACCTAATTTCCGATTAGAAAAAGTATTTTTATCAATTGATGCAAAATAATCATCTGAAAAAGAAACTTCTAATAATCCGCCACAATCACAAACATATCTAACTGAATCGTCTTCAAAAGAGCGATTGCATTCAATACATTTTAATTTATAATTCATGATGTTCACAATTTAAGATTTTAAAGAGAGTTTTTTAATTTTATGATTTCAAAAAATTTAATCTAGAAATAAATTGATTATCAAAAAAAGTAAGGAGAATAAAATATGAATCCCTGGACTCACATTAATATAAAAAACAATATTTTGCATATGAATGAAATAAACCTTTCTGATATAGTAGATAAATATTCAACACCGCTTTATGTAGTATCTTCAGATAGACTTATAGAAAAATATAGACAATTAAAAGATGCATTTGAAGATTACAAAAATGAAACAATAATTATTTTCGCATACAAAGCTAACAGTCATCTTGCAGTATGTAGGACTTTATCCAATGTAGATTGTGGTGCAGATGTAGTATCACGGGGAGAGTTAGACGTTGCTAAAAAAATTCAAGTTGATCCAAAAAAAATAGTGTTTAATGGAAACAACAAAACAATAGACGAGTTAAAATTAGCTAGTGAGTCAAATTTACTTATGGTCAATGTTGATTCGTTTTCTGAGATAGAAAAAATCAAAAAGCTAAATTTGCCTCTAAATGTAGCAGTTAGAGTTAATCCTAATGTAGATGCTAAAGTTCACAAACATGTAGCTGTGGGACTAAAAGAGAGTAAGTTTGGAATAGATATTGAAGGAGGATGTGCTCTCAAAGCTTACAAAAAATTATCAGAATGTAAAAATGTATCAATTAAAGGAATTCACTGCCATATTGGATCTCAAATTAAAGAAGTCGATCCATTTGTCTCTGCCTGTGAAAAATTAATTGATTTATCTAAGGAAATTAAAGATAAATTATCAATTGAGATAGAATATCTCAATTTAGGTGGAGGAATTGGTGTTGCATCTAAAGTTGATGATAAGATAGTAACTTTTCAAGAGTATGCCAAAAGAATAAAAGAGACTATATACTCTAAATGCAAACAACATAATCTAAAAACACCTAAATTAATTTTAGAACCGGGTAGATCTATTGCAGCTGATTCTACTCTTCTTTTGGGAAAAGTTGGCACCATCAAGAAAAAAGATTCAATAAATTGGGCTAGTTTAGATACAGGAATGACTCATCTGATGCGGCCTGCATTATATGGTGCATATCACTATATGCAAGTAGTTAATGATACTAACAGAAGTAAAAAGGAAAAATATAGCATGGCAGGGCCTTGTTGTGAATCAGGAGACTTTTTAGCTAAAGATAGAGAACTAACTTCTCTAAAAGAAGGAGATATAATAGCTATATATAATTCTGGAGCGTATGGATTTACAATGTCTCACAATTATAATCTTCAATATAGACCAAAAGTAATTATGCTACATAAGGAAAAAGACTATTTAATTAGGGAAAGAGAAGATTTTGATTATCTCTACAAATTAGAAAAAATACCAGATGTGCTATTAGATGTCTATTGAATTTTATAAATATCAGGCCGTGGGTAACGATTTTATAATAATTGATGAGATTAAAAATAGGATTTTAGAAGATAAAAAAGAATTCACAAAAAAATATTGCACGCGAAAATTTTCTATAGGTGCAGATGGAGTATTATTTTTATCAAAATCTAAAATTTGTGATTTTAAGATGCGAATATTTAATTCAGATGGATCAGAAGATGAAATGTGCGGAAACGGAATAAGATGTCTCTCAAAATATATTAAAGATCAAAAATTAATAGATAAAAACAAAATTAAAATAGAGACTTTGGCTGGAAAAAAAGATGTTTTCTTTGAAGATGGAAAAATTAGTGTATCTATGGGAAAGCCAGAATATAAAGATGATCCAAAACAAGAAATAGACATTGACGGCAAAAAAATAATAATATATTATATAAATACAGGAGTCCCTCATGTAGTAGTTTTTCTAAATTTTCCAAAAGATATTATAAAAAAAATAAGATATCATAAGAGATTTCAACCACAAGGTACAAATGTAAATATAGTAGATGAAAATGATTTTATGAAAGTTAAAACTTATGAAAGAGGAGTTGAAGATTTTACTCTAAGTTGTGGAACTGGAGCTTGTGCATCTGTTTTAGTTAAATATTTATTAGATAAAAAAACGCTTAAAAGGACTGTTGAGACTAAAGGTGGAGTTTTAAATATTGAATTGGTAGAAAAAAATAACTCAATTGAAGATATTATATTGAGCGGAGAAGTACATAAGATATACAAAGGTAAATTATTTTAGAAGGGGATTATAACGAAAAGATTAGTTTTTCTAGCTATATTAATTAGTATTTCATCTTGTGTAGCAGACATTAACATTTCAATAGAAAGTGAAGATTCTGAATATCAAGCAATTGAAATGAATTTTACAATTACAATTAATGTCACAGATGCCACATATATAGATAAAATTGAATATTATTGGATTGATGGAAATAATATCAAAAATAGGAAAACAAAAGAAATAGAGAAAAATATATCACATACTTACTCCTTTTGGTTTAAATCACGAGTGCCTCATGAATTTTTAGATAATTGCAGTTTTGTAGTAGAAATTCAAAATAAGTCAGCAAAAAAAGATATAGATGTAAAATTACTACAAGTTACAAACATAAAATATCTAAAGAACATAGAAAACTTTCTTCTGCTCTTTATTGTAAAATACAAATATATTGGTTTATTTATTGCTTCAATTATAGCTACCACAGTTTTACCTATTGCTACTGATTTTATGGTAATTTTGGCAATATATTTCAATTTAGATTTGTTTTTAGTTGTATTTGTTGCTACAGTTGGATCAACCATAGGTGGATATACTACCTTTATGATAGGTAGAGTTTTTAGAGCTTATGCTAGGAGAAAAATTTCAGAAGAAAAATTAAAAAATTATGATCAAATGTTTCAAAGATTTGGACCTTTTGTTATATTTTTAGGATCATTTAGTCCTCTACCTTTTGATGTTGTAGCCCTAGCTGCAGGACTTCTTATGATATCTTCAAAGATATTTTTAGCTTTTACTTTTTTGGGCCGGTTTTTTAGATATTATTTAATGTCAAAGTATGTTGATTTTGCTCTAAAGTCTACAGAAGGAGAATTAAATTCAGATCTTGTATTATATACTACTTTAGGGATAGTAATTCTTATTTTAATTACTATTTTAGCCGCTATTATCTGGAAAAAAATGGGAACAAAAAAAGAGAAAAATTAAGATTGCAATTTTAATATAGCTTCTGCAATATTACCCTTACATTCTTTTAGCGCTTTTGTAGCTTCTGATTTGGTGCATCCAGTTTGTGAGACAATCATTTGGAGATCTTCTTCATCTACACCTTCTTCGGTCTCTGATTCTTTGACTTCTTCTTCACCAGAAATTTGGTAAAACTTCTGACCTTGTACTTCTGTTGCAGTAACAGAAGGAGAGGTAATAACAATATCTTTTTCACTACATTTAATTATAACTTCCTCAGCATTAATTTCAGTATTTTTCATACCCATATTTTTCATCATACGCTGCATTTTTCTTGGATTTAGACGCATAATAAATCACCAATTTGAATTAATTTCTTAAACATAAAACTATGTTCCTTCTTGCCATGAACTTAGATACTTTTTTTGTTCTTCTGTTAATTTATCAATAGTTATATCCATAGCATCTAATTGTAATTTAGCAATTTGATCATCAATTTCTTTTGGAAGCATTATAACTTTATTTTCTAATTCATCTTTATTTTTTACAGCATACTCTACTGCTAAAGATTGTCCACAGAAACTTGTAGACATTACTTCTGAAGGGTGGCCCTCAGCAGCAGCTAGATTAACTAGACGGCCCTCTCCACATAAAAATATTTTTTTACCATCAACTACATATTCATCTAAAAATGGTCGAACTCGCCTTTCAGATGAAGATATCTCTTTTAATCCAGCTACATCAATTTCAATATCAAAATGTCCAGAATTTGCAATAATTGATCCTTCTTTCATTTTTTTAATATGTTCTTTTCTAATTACATGCTTATTTCCAGTTAAAGTACAAAAAATATCTCCAATTTTACATGCTTCATCCATTTTCATGACCCTGAAACCATCATATGCAGCTTGAAGTCCACAAAAATGATCAATCTCAGTTACAATAACATTTGCACCGAGCCCACGAGCTCGCATTGCAAATCCTTTTCCACAACTTCCATAACCTGCAACAATTACGTTTTTACCTGCAAAAAGCACATTTGTAGCCCTAATTATCCCATCAACTGTGCTTTGCCCCGTACCGTAATAATTATCTAAAAGATGTTTAGTTTTATTATCGTTTACAGCAATCATGGGATATTTTAATGCATTATCTTTTTCCATCGCTCTAAGCCTAATAATACCAGTAGTAGTCTCTTCACAACCAGCAATAATATCAGAAATTAAATCTGTATGGTTTTTGTGAATTTCACTAACTAAATCACAACCATCATCGATTGTAATATGAGGCTTAGAATCAATTACATATTTGAGATAGCGGTAATAATCCTCATTTGTCTCACCTTTATAACCCCAAATATTTACATCCTCCTCTGCTAAAGCTGCAGCGACATCATCTTGTGTGCTTAGAGGATTACATCCTGTAATTGATACATCAGCTCCTCCTGCAATAAGAGTTCTAACTAAAACTGCTGTTTCTTTTGTGATATGTAGAGCTAAACCAACTCTGATACCTTTTAGCGGTTTTTCTTTTTTAAATCTTTCTCTAACTTTAAGCAGAGCATCCATATGACTTTCTGCAATTTCAATATTCATCTGACCTTGATTTGCTAATGACAAGTCTTTTACTTCATAATTATCTCCTTTATCCAACTTAATACACCTAAAATATGTTCACTAAAAAAAAGGTTATTAAAGTTAAATTGAAAATAGATCTGATAAAGAATATTTATTTATCTTTTGAATCCTTTCTTAATTCTTTAACTAACTCATCTCTTTTTATTTGTAAAATTTCATCTTTATATTTTTTGCCAGATAATTTATTTACTCTAATAAATTTTTTATCTTGATCTTTCTTTTTATATAACTCAATTTCACAATCAAACAACTCAGAAATTTGTGCAATAATTTGTTTTTGTATCATGTCTGGATTTAGAGTAGCCAAAAAGGTGATGGACTTTGATTTAAGTTTATTATTCATCGACTTTAGGAATTCAGAGATAGCATTTGCTTTATCTGACAAAAGTAATTGAGAAAGGTTATCCAATATAATTAAAGAATCACCTTTTATGTCATTTAACATTCTAGCAATAGCTAAATTTAGAGATGTAATACCTTCATCTGATCTTATTGATCTTTTATAACCTGGCTCTTCATCTCCACAAAATACTACATTGAAATATTTAGTGTCTTTATCTAGAATTTTTTTATAAAAAGGTAGAATTTTGTTATTTGTATATATAACATTCATTTTTGAATTTATAGCTGTTTTTACTATTTTTGCTAAAATTAATTCTTTCTCATCAGAAGAAGGTGCCAAAAAATCAATACTGTAATTGTTAGGTAGACCCCCATAGAGAAGATAATCTAATTCAGAAATACCAGTAACTAACCTATTTTTTTTATGTTTTATTTTCAATTTTTCTTTTTCTAAAGCTTTTTTCTCTTGAACCACTTGACGTTTTTGTTTTGCTCTTTTTATAGCTTCAAATGGAATCTTCTGAAGTGGTCTTGGTGGAGAAATATTCATATAATAGTCTTCAAATTTAGACTCAGCAGACCCAATTGACATTCTTCTATCTTTAGTTTCATTAAAAATTTCTTTTTCAGCTTCTTTTCTTTTTATTTGTTCTTTACGCTTTTGAGTATTTTGTATTTTAAAATAAATCGCCAAAGTAGCAAATAAAGAAGTTAAAATCAACAAAACAATTTGAATTAGATTCAATCCATAAATTAAGATTGTAGCTTGATACATCATAACATTAACCATATCCTATTCTGATAGATTCGTTTAATAAATTTCATGTTCTATTTTAAAAAAACATTTGAACCAGACTATGATGTATCTAAAATAAATTTAGAGTTAAAATAGGTAAACTAAGCTTATTAAAAAATATTATTAATTAAAAATTCTATAAAATAATTTTTAGGTTATTTGGCAAATTTTTAATAACTTATAGATTAAATAGCTGCTACTAAATTATCAATTCTCTCAATAAGTTTTTCAACCTCTTCATTAATTGCATCTTTAATATCATCTAAATGTTCTGTTGAATCCAAATAAAACACCTCCAAAATATTTTGCTTTTTGCAAATATATAATTTGTTATAAACAATAATATACTTCAAACAATTTATAAATATTTTGCCAACTTACTCTTAAATGATTGGCAATTTTTATAATACGATATAACAGTTTAATAAAATAAATAACTTTTGTGAAATTTGCTAAATTTTTATAAAAATTAAAAAAAATATTTAAATACTCTAAACAAGCAGCTATAATATATTTATTTTCTAAATTCTTTTATATATCTTAGCAAAGACTA
>CAYQAE010000007.1:30823-36710 GCA_964415445.1 uncultured archaeon
CTAAAAATTAATTTTAGTTTATATTAAATCAAAAAAATAGCTTTAATCTATTTTAAAAAAATTAGATATCGGCATAAAAATATATATTTTGTATATGTTGTAAATATTCTTATATCTAATGCTCAATATAAAATTTGATTTTTATGACTATTTTATTCGGTACTGCAGGGATCCCCCTATCTTGTCCTCAAAGAAGTTATAAAGCCGGTTTGAAGACCCTTTCAAAATTAGGACTTAAAGCGCTAGAAATTCAATTTCCCAGAGGTGTTAGAATGAAAGGAGATACCGCTTTAGATATAAAAAATCAATCTAGGGAGAGAAGATTAAAAATTTCTACTCATGCTCCACACTATATAAATTTTAATACAAAAAGTAGAAGAAAAATCGAAAATACTTATTTTCACTTCACAGAAACAGTAGAAATTGCAAAATTATTAGGATCTAATCTTATAATTTTTAATCCAGGATTTTACTCAAGAAAACATTCAAAGTCTGCCGTTTTTAATGTTAAAAATAATTTAAATAAGTTAAGAGAAGATCTAGATTCAAAAGGATTAGATCACATTATCCTAGGACCTAAAACTACAGGTAGAAAAAAACAATTTGGTACAGAAGAGGAAATAATATCAATATGTTCTGAAATTGAGAGGACAAAACCAATTATTGATTTTGGACATATTTATGCCAGAAGAGAAATGCCTGTGGATAAAAAAAATGCATACCTATCAACGTTCTATAAAATTGAGAGAAATTTAGGTTCAGAATATCTAAAAGATCTATATATGCGCTTCACTGCTGTTGAAGCAAGAGAAGGTAATGAAATTAGGCATATGATTTTAGGTTTTGGAAAACCAAAATTTGAAGATTTAGCTCAAACTATAAAAAATTTAGATATTTCTGGTACAATTATATCAAAATCTCCTATTTTAGAAGAAGATGCAATAAAAATGAAAAGGATATATGAAAGTAAAAATTGTTAACTTTCTAAATAAATTATATTTACTTTCGTTTAAGATACTTATCAGGAATCTGCTTTCCTATATGTTTCAGATTATGAATAGGACATCTTTTACAACCGCCACCATGTGGTTTTTTGTAAATATTACAGTATTTATTAGCTGCATTTTTTGGACATTCTTGTCCACAATCACACATTACTTTCTTTTTAAAAGCAGGTCTTCTATGCAAAACATCTTTTCTTCTTGTGCTTTGTGATATTCTTCTTTGGGTAGGAATATTAAACCACCTATATATATATTATGGGTCTTTTAATTTAAACTTTTCGTTTTAAAATTTTAGCTATAACTTAAAATCCAACTCATATCCCAACCATAAACTGTTCTTAATTTTTTTGACTTACTCTCTACGTTATAATTTATTCTTTTTATCTCTGGAATCTTTAAATGCTCAAAATCTAAACTAGTCAATGATTTTTTATTAAAATTTTTTTCAATATCTACAAAATCTTCTAGTTTTAACCTCCAAGTTTGAATTTTACCCCTAGACTTAAGACAGATTAATATCCAACTATGACCTGCTTTTTTTTCAAAATCTTTTAGAGATAATTTTTGATGATTTTTAAGTCTATTTAGAGTAAAAATACCGTTTTTGCTATATTTGCATTCAATAGCATGGGCGCCATGGTCCTTACTTATTACAAAAAAATCAAAAGGGCTAGTTTTGTAAGCATAAGGATTATCAAAAAATTTAGAATAAAAAACTATATCTTCTATTTTTTTGATACCATTTCGTATTTCAGTTTCAAATTTACTAGCCATAAAAATACAGCCTTCTAATTTAAAGAGATACTATCTAAAAAGGAGACAAGGTCATCAATTTCTTCTTTTGAGATTATAAGCGGGGGCACAAACCTCAAGACCGTATTTGAAGTTTGGTTCAATAAAAAACCATTATTTAATCCCTCATTTACTATCTCTTTTACTTTATTAGAGTCATATAATTCAATAGCAATCATTAAACCTAATCCTCTGACATCTTTTACTAAATCGTTTGATTTATATTTATTTAATTTATCTAAAAAATACTTACCCATCTCTTTTGCTTTTTCAACTAGGTTATTCTCTTCCAATAAATTAATAGATTCTAAAGCCACACTACAAACCAATGGATTACCACCAAAAGTAGCCGCATGATCTCCAAAATTAAATATATCCATTATTTCATCTTTTGCAGAAAATGCACCCATAGGAAAACCCGCGGCTATTGCTTTGCCCATAGTTATAATATCGGGCACAACGTCGAAATATTCTAAGGCGAAAAAATGGCCTGTTCTTCCAAATCCTGTTTGGACTTCATCAAAAATCAATAAAATACCATGATCTGTACATAATTTCCTTAAATCTTTTATAAACGATTTTTTAGGTATATTTATACCTCCCTCGCCCTGTATAGGCTCAATTATTATAGCAGCAGTGTTTTGATTTATTTTAGATTTTACTGAATCTATATTATCATATTTTGCTTTTATAAATCCAGGAACCAATGGTTTGAAAGGATCTTGATATTTAGGTTTATCTGTAGCAGATAACGATCCTAAAGTTCTACCATGGAATGAATTTTGCATATATATAATGTCTGTCTTTTTTGTAGCTTTCCTTGCTAATTTAATAGCTCCTTCTATTGCTTCTGTTCCACTGTTGCAAAAAAAAGTTTTATTGACACCATCAGGTAAATATTTTGAAAGTTTTTTTGCATAATTTAGCTGACTATCAATATAATAAAAATTAGAGCAATGAATAAGTTTTTTTGCTTGTTCAGATAATTTTTTTACTATCTTTGGAGGGCAATGTCCTAACAAATTAACAGCAATACCAGCTAGAAAATCAGTGTATTTATTACCATTGCTATCCCATGCTTTTGTACCTCTACCTTTGACTAGCATTATTGGAAATCTGTTGTATGTTTTTGCTAAATATTGATCTTCAATTTTAATAAAATCTTGCATATTCTAATATCAAAACATAAATTTATATAATAGTTATTAACATTCAAAATAGTTTTAAAAAATAAAACACAAGTAGAGACTTAAGCTCTACACTTGAATTTTCGCGAAGGAGCAGCACAATGCTTTAATTCATTGTGCTTGATGCGCGTTATAAAAAACAAAATTACCAAAAATTAATTATTTAAATTAATAAATAATTATAAATCTACTAACACCTCCAAACCCCTTATACTTATATACAATTTATCATATATAAACCTAATTCAAGTTGGTTTTATATACATTATTTATCCCATTAGAATAGATCAGAACATATTAAGAATAAAACATCTAAGATGAGATCATTTAGTGAAACACTTAAAAAAGGAAATTGTGTAAGTCAAAAGAAGGTGTAGTGCATGAAAAAAACTCAAACTGTATGTCCTGAATGTTATAAAGTTCTCGAAGGTACTATTTATGAGGAAAATGGTCAAATTCTTATAAAAAAGACTTGTCCAGAGCATGGAGAGTTTAAAGATATACATTGGAGTGATGCTAAAGAGTACTATAGAGCACAAAATTATTTTTGGGAAGGTCAAGGAATAGAACCTTGTTTGAATGTTAGTGAAGGATGTCCTAATGATTGTGGTCTATGTTGCAATCATAAAACAAATACTTGTCTTGCTTTGATGGAAGTTACAAATAGATGTAATTTAAAATGTCCAGTTTGCTTTGCTAGAGCAGATAAAACTGGTTATGTCATTGAACCTTCCATGGATGAGATTGAATCTATGATGATAGGTCTAAGAGAACAAAAACCTGTTCCAGTTCAAGGAATTCAATTTACGGGCGGGGAACCACTGCTCAGAAGAGAACTACCGGATATAGTTCAGATGGCAACAGATATGGGGTTTTCTGCACTTCAGATGTCTTCCAATGGATTAGTTTTTGATAAAAATCCCGAATTAGCTCATGAATTACATGAATGTGGATTAGGTACACTTTATTTTCAATTTGATGGTCTAAAGCGTGAAAATTATATTAAAATGAGAGGAGAAGATCTTCTAGATAAAAAATTACATATTATTGACGTTTGTAGAGATGCAAAAATTGGAGTTTTATTAGTTCCAACATTAATTAAAGGTATAAATGACGATCAACTCGGACCTATGTTTGAATTTGGAAGAAAAAATAAAGATATAATTCGAGGAATTAATGTCCAACCAGTATCCTTTGCAGGTAGAATAACTTTTGAAGATAGAAAGAATCAAAGAATTACTACTCCAGATGTGATGAAAAATTTTGAAAAACAAACTAATGGAATTTTAAAACCTGAACATTGGATAACAATACCTGCTGCATCTCGAATATCTACACTAGCAGGACAATTTAAGAATGAACCACAACTTCAATTTAGTATGGAACCGTCGTGTGGTATGGCATCATATGTTTATTTTGATGGAGATAAAGTTAAACCTTTTGCAGAATTTATGGATGCTGAAAAATTCTTCAAAATGGTAGAAGATTTATCTGATGCTATGGAGCATAAATCAAAAATAGGTAAATTCTTTGCAAAAATTAAAGCATTCTGGAGATTAAGAAAAGTTATAGATAAGAAAAAAGCTCCAAAAGAAATAAATGCATGGAATTTAATAAAAGAAATAATAACTAGTGGTAAATTTAAATCTTTACGTGATTTTCATCTAAATACATTCTTTTTAGGATGTATGCATTTTCAAGATGCATATAATTATGATTTAGCTAGAGTTTCTAGATGTGGAATACACTACATTGTACCAGATTATGAAGGATCATCTTATCCTCGTATTATTCCGTTCTGTGCTTATAATAATATACCAAAATATCGAAAGAAAGTTGAAGAAGCATTTAAAGTTCCAATTGAAGAATGGAGAGAACATAGAAATGATTGGATAGAACAAAGAGATGAATGGATTAAATCAAAACTATGGATAAAAGATCAAGAAAAATGGTTAAAAGGTTGGTCTTATCTAAAAAAAATAAAGCAAAAAGATATTAGAGAAAAAGAAGCCCCTAAAGAAGTAATATCTGCATAGGTGAAAAGTATTGGGAAATGTTAAACCATTATTTGTAAAGAGAACAGCTCAAGAATTATTAGAAAGGCATCCTCAGAAATTAGGTAAAAATTTTGAAGAAAATAAAAAGTTTATCAAAAAAATAGACCCAAAAGCTACTAAATCTTTAAGAAATAAAGTAGCAGGATTTGTAGTAGCACTGATAAAAAAGAAAGAACATTTTGAAGAACTCGGTGGAGTTTAGTGGGAGTTGCAATTGGAGATATAATTCCAAAAAAAGAAATATCGTTTGACCAATTAAGCCACAAAAAGTTGGCAA
Organism: uncultured archaeon; assembly: GCA_964415445.1. Taxonomy (GTDB): domain Archaea; phylum CAYQAE01; class CAYQAE01; order CAYQAE01; family CAYQAE01; genus CAYQAE01. Next base: position 36,141 of record CAYQAE010000007.1, read on the forward strand.
TTGACGGACAAAATATATTATATCAATTTTTAGTTAAAATACGCCAACCGGATGGAAATCCTCTTAAAGATAATAATGGAAATATTACTTCTCATTTAAGTGGACTATTCTATCGCACTACCAATTTATTAGAAAAAAGAATAAAACCTATATTTGTGTTTGACGGTGTGCCTTCTAAATTAAAAGTTGAAACTCTAAAGAAAAGAACTAAAATAAGAGATGAAGCCTATGAAAATTGGCAGAGGGCATTAAAAGAAGGGAAGATTAAAGATGCTCAAAAATATGCCCAAAGTGCTCTAAAGTTGACCAAAGAGATGGTGGAGGAATCAAAAGAACTTTTGGATTATATGGGAATACCTATAATCCAAGCACCCTCAGAAGGAGAAGCTCAAGCAGCTTATATGAATGAAAAGGGGGCTGTTTGGGCAATCGTATCACAAGATTATGACAGCATATTATTTGGAGCAAAAAATATCATTAGGAATTTAACTATATCTGGAAAGAAAAAAATTCCAAAGCTAGATATATATAAAGAGATAACACCAGAAATAATTAAAGCAGAAGAGATTT
>CAYQAE010000008.1:0-2021 GCA_964415445.1 uncultured archaeon
CTGCACCTTCTTTAGTATGTCTGAGCACTATTACATCCACATATTTTTCAACTGTTTTTATAGTATCAGCTAATGTTTCACCTTTTGCAGCAGATGAAGTATCTACCTTAGAGAATCCAATAGTTTCTCCACCCAATCTTTTCATTGCAGTTTGAAAACTAAGTTTAGTTCGCGTGCTTGGTTCATAGAAGAGATAACCTAAAATTTTGCCTTCAAGTAAGTTAATATTTTCTTTTTTGTTAATTAAATCTTCAATATATTTAGATCGATCCATAATATATTCTATTTCATCTTTTTTTAGCTCAAGAATTGATATTATATCACGATTTTTGAAATTCAACTCAAACCCTTAATTTATAGTATTTTTGTTATAGTTTTTATTTTTATTTAATTATGAGTAATATATAAGGTATTTATAATCAAAAACTTTTGCAATATATAAACCTATCAAATCCTTAATAAGTCTTTTAAATGATGATTAATTATAGAGATTAATAGAGAAGACGTGATAAAAAATGCGAGAATGGATAAAGAGGTACCCTATAGATGCACTAAAATCATTTATTGGTCAAAATGTATTAGTTAAACTAAAATCAGGAGAAGAATATCTCGGAAAGATTCACAAACACGATGATTACATGAACATGACTCTTACACTCAAAGGAACCCAAAAAGAAATTTTGTTGAGAGGAAACAATATCATTTTTATCGCGCTAGCAGAAAAAGTTAGAAATATTGAAGGTGAAGAAGATGAAAGTTGAGGCAAAAGATAGTTCAGGTTCAAAAGAGATTGCATTTTCTGTCAAAAAAGTGAATATAGATAAAGAATCTGCATTTCCAAATACAATAGTGGAATTAGAATCTGATGATGGATCCACTCTTAAGTTAGATATGGAAAAAGGAGAATATAAATTATTAGGTACTAGATTTATAGATGTTTTATCTGAAAGTGCAAAACATGATGTTGATATGCGTTTTTATCTAACTATGGCCAAAAAAAGCCTTTAACAACATTTTTATTATCTTTATTTTAATATAAGGTAGCATAGCTATTGATGAAGAATGCTTATCAAAAGATAACTTTTTTTGAAATCTCTCAAATATTTTAGAATCCACAAAACTTTGAAATATCTCATTGAATTCAGATTCACTTATTTTAGATAATATATCCATTATACTTCTATCAATTTTTAATTCAAGACCTATTCTTCTCATCCATCTTTTTTCATAATTTTTCAGAGCCTCTTTTTTGAAATTATTTTTTTGAAAACATTCATATATTGTCTCAGCCCCAGATTGTGCACACAACATCCCATAATGAATTCCGCCACCTGTGGTATATTTCATTTGTCCAGCACTATCTCCTATTAATATTAAATTATCATCATAACTTCTCTCTGCTTTAGTTGTGGGGATAGCACCTACATTTATTTCAGATATTTTTGAATTAGAACATATTTTTGAGGTTATAGGATTTTTTTGGATAAATTCATCTAATGATTTTTTTGCATTTAGTTTTTTTGAGGTTGTGGCAAGCCCTAACCTTGCCATATTTTTTTTGATAGGTATAAGCCATACAAAGAAATTTTTTGCATATTTTGGATTATAAAAAAGATGCACAAAATCTAAATCATCTAAATTTACATCTTCTAAGACATACTGACATGCAGGAATTAAATTAGGTGTTTTAATACCAAAACTTTTTGCGATTTTAGATTTTATTCCATCACAAGCGATAAGCATTTTGTAATTTATTTTTTTATCTTCTGTGATTAATTTTTTCTTTTGAATTTTAGCATGCGTATCTAAAAATATGTCAGCACCTGCATCTGAAGCCAAATTTGCGATATATTGGTCAAATCTAGCTCTATCTACTGCGTATGCTACATCTTTATCCTTTTTTATCGATATTTTTTGAAGATTCGGTGAATAAATATGGGCGCCTCTAACTTTATTTAGAATTATATCATCCTTAATTTTTATACCAACTTGTTCTAATCCTTTTTTACTAATTAAGCCAG
>CAYQAE010000008.1:2031-35077 GCA_964415445.1 uncultured archaeon
ACCTATTATTATTGTATCATAATTCATCTTCAAAAACTTTAAAATAACATTATTTTATTATACGTTTTTATGTCAAAAGGAATTCCTAGTCCTGATGAGATAGTTGAAAAATCAAATATTACTTATCTTATTATAATAATCTCAATTTTAGCAGCTGCTACTTATCTAATAGATATAATTGGCAAAGTTTTACTTGCTTTGATTATATTAACTGTCCCAGGATATTGTCTTATGTATTCTATTTTAGTGGATGTAGATACTGAAATGGATGGTATCGAAATTGTTGGGTTAAGTATAGTTATGAGTATGGTAGTTTTGATATTTGTATCATTAGTTTTGGCATTTTTGCATCATCTTGAAAGTTTTTATCTTAGAATTTCTATTTTTTTAATTACTTTAATTTTTCTATTGGTAGGTTATCTTCGTGAGAGACGACAGGTGGTCTAACCTGAATGATTTTAAATTAAAACAAGTTATTGTTTATCGATCTGACTTAAAATTAACTAAAGGAAAATTAGCCATACAGGTGGCACATGCTGCGGTATCTTCAGCTGAACGCGCAAAAAATTTTAAGGATTGGTATAGTATCTGGCGTGATGAGGGTCAGAAAAAAGTTTTAGTTAAAGTTAAGACTAAAGAAGAATTAATAGAGCTAAAAAATTTAGCAAAATCAAAAAATCTTCCCTATTATCTCATAAAAGATGCAGGTTTAACTCAAATACCTCCAAATACTATTACATGCTTAGGAATTGGCCCGGCTCCTAATGAAAAAGTAGATAAATTGACAGGGGAACTTCCCCTAGTTTAGATTTTATTTATTTTTTGACATAACGTAAGCTGCAGTTCCATCACGATAGTAGGAAGGAACCACTCTTTCAAAGATAAATCCTTTTTTAATATACATCTCTTGAGCAATTCTGTTGTCAAGTCTCACTTCAAGTCTTATTTTTGAAACAAATTCATAATTTTCAAAATAGTTTATTATCCTCTCAAGAAGCATTGTACCTATTCCTCTACTTCTCTTATCAGGAGAGACACCAATAGATACAATATGGCCTTCTTTTTGATATTTAAATTTTCTAAAAGAAAAAAAATGTGTAATTCTACACATTATATATCCTACTATTTTATTATTAATCTCTGCAACTAAAAATCCTTTAGGAAATTGTTCATAAAGTGAATTGAAGGTTACAACTGAATAAGGATTCGGAAAACAAATGTTGTTTAGTTTCATTACTTCTTCTAAATCATCAGGATGAAACTTTCTAATAATTGGTATGTTTTCTAAATCTAGGATATCAGATTCAATTGCAGTCATTATAATCTGCGTTGTTTTATCAACATATAAAACTTACTATTTACACTTTATAGAGTGTGGGTGATCTCTACGATTGATAGATTTAAGAAAATAGGACATAAATTGAAAAAAGCTATATCTCCTATTTTTGGTACAGAAAAAGCCAGTGAAGTAATTAAAATTGGTGCAAGCGGTGATAAAACTACATATATTGATCAAATTGCAGAAAAGATTATTTTAGATGAATTAAGTGATCTTCATAAATCAGGATATAATTTTACAATCTATTCAGAAGAGATAGGTATTAAAAAAATGGGTGATTCTACTCATAGATTTGTTATTGATCCAATAGATGGTAGTCTAAATGCAAAAAGAGGTATCCCTTTTTTTTCGACATCTATTGCCCTATGCACAGACTCTAATTTAGGATCTTTAGATTCAGGGTATGTTCTAAATTTAGCTAATGGTGATGAATTTTATGCTAAATCAGGCGAAGGTGCTTATTTTAATGATAAATTAATAAAAAAATCTTCAGATGAAAATTTAAATGTTCTAAGTTTAGAATTGAGCCCTAAAATTAATGATATCATTGTAAGATCTACAAAAGCAATTGATGAAGTTAGAAATATTAGAGTTATGGGATCCATCGCTTTGGATATGTGTTATGTTGCATTGGGGTCTATTGATTCATTAATTCATTTAACTAGAGGAAGTCGACCGATTGATTTTGCAGCTGCTAAATTAATCTTAGAAGAAGCAGGTGGTATAGTTACAGATGCAGAAGGAAAAAGAATAGATCATCTGCTAGCAGATCTAGATAGAAAAACCGATTTAGTTGCTTCAAAAAATAAAAAAATACATAGAAAGATTTTAAGTTTAATTTAGAAATCTAAATTTTCTAATCTCTCTTTAGCTTTATTTATCTCTTCTATTTCTGGAACTAAAGCTATTCTTATATGATTTTTGCCTGCATGCTGGCTTATCATCTCTCCAGGAACAGCTACAATTGCAACATCATCTTTAAGTAGTTTTTTAGCAAATTCAATGGATGTATACCCTTCAGGACATCTTTGCCATATATAGAAGGTAGCTTCAGGATCTGAAAAACCAAGACCCGCTTCTGTTAATGCTCTAGCCATAATCGCTTTTTTCTCTCTATAACTATCTCTTATTTTTTTTACGTGCTCTTCATCGCTTAATGCTGCAGCAGCTGCTTCTTGGGATACCCAAGGCGCCCCTGAATCTATATTGGTCTTTAGAATCTTAAAAGTAGATATAATCTCTTCATTTCCACAAACCCACCCTATCCTATATGAGGTCATGTTACTTCTTTTAGATAAAGATTGAAATACTACAGATACATCATATGCATCTTTATATTCAAGTAAGCTCTTTGGTTTTCTATCATAGTATATTTCAGTATATGCCTCATCTGAAGCTAGAATTATTTCATTATCATGGGCAAAATCTATGAGTTCTTTGTAAAACTCATCAGATGCAACTTTAGAGGTGGGACTATTTGGATAGTTTATCCAAAATATTTTGCTTTGCTTTGCAATTTTGGAATCTATCTCTTCTAAATTTGGATAAAAATTATTTTCTTCAAACAAAGGGACATAATTAATTTTACCTCCAGCAAATAATGTGCCCATTTTGTAAGGTGGATATCCTGGATCAGGAATAATTACTTGGTCGCCTTTATTTAATATAGATTTAGGAAAATGGAAAATGCCTTCTTTTGAACCTAAAAGTGCACATATCTCTTTTTCAGGATCAATTGATACTGAAAATCTCCTTTTCAACCATTCACAGGCAGCATTTCTAAATTTATCAGAACCAACATATGAGGGATATCCTGAATTTTTATGTTTTCTAATAGCTTCACTTGCAGCTTCTCGTATAAATTCTGGCGTTTCTTCTTGTGGATCTCCTACTCCAAAATCTATTGGTTCTATTCCTTTATTTTTTAATTCATTTACTTTTTTATCTATTTCAGCAAACGCATATGGCGGTATTTTTTTAAGCAGTTTATTAAAATACATCTAAACACCTATATCTTTGAAATTTAATCTCTTTTTTTTTAATTGTATCTTTACGATGATTCTACAAAAAGATTTATATACTATAAGTGGTATATAATAAGTACAGAGCAAAAAGTTTGTATTTCATAAAATAAGTTGAGGAGTAGCCAAATTCAATGGTCTAAGTTTGATTTACTATGTTGGGTGTTGTAAATAAATGAAAAACGTAAATAAAATGTTTATAGTATTTATAGCTATAATAAGCTTATCTTCATCTAGTGCTAATATTATAGTTAGCTCCGATGATCCTAATCTTCAAACCTCCTCTAAACTAGACTTGGGCTCTCTACCTTATCAATTTCAAGGTAGCACAATACTAAAAATTAAAGCAGAAGATGAACCAGTAATTTATCAGGAAGTTGATTGGCAAATACCCGAATATGAACCTGCACTTTATGAAAATGAAAGCCAAGCAAGTTATACTGAAGATTTTTGGGCTCAGTTTTTAATAAGCGAAGATTGGAGTAACTTGGACGAATTATTCCAAGTTTTTCAAGAAGGTAGAGCTGATGAATATAGTGATGATGAAGATGAAGTAGAACCTTATCTTTATTTGGTAGATGTAAAGAATCCTTTTATTAAAATAAATATAAATAATCCTTACCCTGGAGTTAATCTCTCAATTTCTGATTATTTTCTTCCATCATATATTATAAGAAACAAAACATATAATGATCAAACATGGATAGGCAATCCAATAGGTAAAATTAATTGGGTGGGAGAGCGAGACGGATATATTGTGGTCTCTAATGATGGAGGTAGTACTCTATATAATTTAACTTTTGGTATGCTTTGGGGTTTAAGAGATTCTTCTGATATGCATAGACAAATTTCTCTTCCTATAAAACTTAATATAGATATTAATTTAAGTTATGATTTTGAAGCAGATAGCGATATTACTTCACAAATTGTATCTGGACTTATTCAATTCTACAGTGAAGAGAATGGAACAAAAAGAGATGTTGATACTTCAACTGATCAAGATATAATTGTCGATGAGCCAGGTCTAAATTATTTTGATACTAAATTACATTATACTCTAAAAACTACTCCTATCCCGCTTATTTTAGGTGAGACTTTTATTTGGGGCGAAGCTGAGATAAATGATTTTATAGATGATACTTATTGGATAAATACTTTCTGTCCTGGTTTTGTATTTGATAAAGATTTACACGGAAAAAATAGTACTACTCTATTTTTTAGATTAGATTTTTCAGATTATAATTATAATACACCAAATAGGATTGGTTATGAAGATATTATACCTTTAATTCAAGATCTTTATATGGAATATACAATAATGAACGGTAGCAATTCTAAATATGGATATTTTGGTTTGAATTATAATTATAACTTTAATTATTTTGAGAATATAATTCTTATCTCTGATTTAGGAGTTTCTAATCCAAAAAGTATTACTTTCAATATTACAGTTGAGACTATATATGGTGATACATTCTCTAGTGATAATGTTGAATTAATTATTTTAGAGCGTGGAAATTATGATGGAAATTCTCTTCTAAAATTAGGGTCTAATAATTTGTATAATGAGATAGTTGATGTAGGTGATATTTATTATGGTAGTTCAAAAACAGTTAATTTTCAGTTAGAGGATTTATATATTCATCCAGCAGATAGGTTTAGTTCAAAAGTTAAATTCATAGAAGTTGATCCAACTACAGGGTATTTATATGCTTTAACTTGGCACGGATTATTTAGATCTAAAGATTATGGAAATAGATGGGAATTGATAAATGATGTTTATAAAGCAGAAGATGTAAATGCTATGGAAATTTCTCCTGCAGGTGATGTATTTATTGCTGTAAATGATGGAAAATATTATTTAAGATTAAATAGTGACAATACCTGGCCTTCTAATATGTATTGGGGACATATAAATGATTTAGAAGGGACAAATATTACTGCATATGCGTTTTCACCGTGGTATGACGGCATAAATGATGATTTAATATTTTTTGGAACTGAAAATGGTCGTATTTTTAATGGTACAAACTCTAGTGGAATTGATCAGTGTATAACAGAACATGAAGACGATTTTGGTATGGGATCTAAAACTATTTCTTCTATTAGTTCAGAGTGGCCAATAACTGTAATTGAAACTGCAATTCTAAATTATACAACGGGAAGATATACAATTGCTGCAGGAACCCAATCTGCAGGTTTTTATTGGGCTAATAATGGTACAAATACATTAGATTATTCACATTTTTTTAATATGACAATTGATTGGAGAAATGTAGGTAGATTTACAGATGACATAAACCTCCTTTCAAATATCAGCAAATCAGATTTATCTGGCATCGCACCATGGGATACACAATCTTATGATAGAACACATTTAGGTGGATGGATAAAAACCCGTCTTTTAGATCATGGATATAATACATATAATATTTCGAAAGTTTATAGCAGTAGTGAAAAACATGTAGATATAATTGATTCTGGTTTTCTATATAATGATACTATTAATTGGGAAAATTGTCTTGATAAAACAGGTGTTTTTCCTGAAGTTTTTTTATATTTACAATTTCCAAGTGATATTTTTTCTAACAATGGTGATATTGAAGAGCATCTAAAAAATACTCTAAACAATAGAAATACAAGTTATCCTCATCAAGTAGAAAAAGTCTATATTGAAAATGAGGATATTAATCAAGTTGATGTAATAGAAGACTTATGGGAAGAATTTTTAGAATGGCTACCTGAATGGGCACTTGGTAAAGAAGATTTTGATTTTTGGAAAATAAATAAAATTAAAGTAGAATACAAAACTTTCAATATCTCAGCTTTAAATGTCGAATGTTTTAATTTTAATTATACATGGGATCCCGGAAACACAGTCAGCCATCTAGCTACTTGGAATTTGACTATAAACTATAAAAATGTAGGAGATTATACCCCTGACTATCCAAATAATTTTACAAATGTTAGCAGCAGTATAGATGGAGATACCATAAAAATTTGGCTTGAAGAAAATGGTTTTCCATACAATATACAAAAAGTATATGGTGGCAATTGGATAGATCAGGCCGAATATGATGGTAAAGGCGGCGGAGATGAAATAATAGCTTATAGAGTAGAATGTAACAATACTTATGATCTAGATTATCTTGTTTGGCATAATCAAATTTACATTGATCCGACTTATGGGGATATAGGTATGCGTGTTCCGAGCTGGATTACTGATATTGAATTTTCTCCTAATTATTCCAATGATGGACAAATATATATTGGCACAAGATCTGATGGTCTTCTATCTCAAGGTGTATATCAAACCACATGTGGAGCTCCGTGGGGCAATGCAATATTAAATACTACGCCCATAGATGATCCACTTAACAATTATACTACATCTTTAACTATTTTAGGTGATTATTTATATGTTGGAACAAGTAATGGTGGAATCTATAGAGGAGATTCAAACGGGAATTGGAAAAATGTTGGGGATTTTAATTGGTTTGGTAATAATTTATACAATCAAAAAATAAATGATATTGAAGTAAATAATTCTAATCTATATGTTGCCACCGAAGGTGGTGGTATATTCAGAAATACTACTAATGGATGGACTGTGAACAATTCTGGTCTTGAAGAGATTAATTGGTCTTTATATATGCAAAATAAAAATAAATTAGCTTCCGGTTTATATGAATGTGTCTCTGATGAAGACTATATAAATGGATATCTGCCAATTTTAGAGGGTAGTTCTGATTATAGATATGAATATAAAGTAAAAGATTGGAACGTGGCATTAATTGATGGGCAATATGTAGGAAACCTTACTTTAGAAATGTTTAATTGGAGAAAAGAAACCATAATGAATGCTTTTTCTGAGCTTAGAATAAGATGGGGATTCAATGAAAAAGATACTTCTTTTGGATCTACAGCTTTAATTAGTCTTGATCTTAATGCTATTTATCCGGATGTTTCTCAAACTGAAATTTTTGCAGATAGAAATACTATAGATGATTCGTCAGATTTAGAGATTAATTTAGATTTTTCTAAAAAGCTCAAAGATAGTGGTAAGATAAATGCAGTATATTTAGGCTATGGTCATGCTACAACGAATTTAACTTATGTAAAAATAGATGACAGCTATAATTCTAATATATTCTCAGGAGGAAGCAATTATAATTATTCAATTGACAAAAGTATACTTCCTAGAGGTTATAGTGTATTTTTAGGTTTAGTTGAATGGGAATATAATGGTAGTTACAAAAATATCACTTTTATACCTTCATATTATTCTGGTTTGGATTATCCTCAATATGTAGAGGATGATTTTACATATAAGCCTAAAATATACTTTTTGAGACCACCCTCATATGAGATAGTCTCAGATGAAATATATTTTAGTCCAAGAGCTAGTGTAGATGTTTATAATTCTAAATTAGAAAATGTAACTGTGGAATATTGTGTGGTCAATTATTCTAATCATTCCCAAATAATTTCAGATGATATTTACAAAGATAAAATGTATTTTAAGGATATGGTAGATACTCTAAATTTAGTAGATGGAGATCCTCTCTGGGACTTTGCCAAAAGTTTGGGTAATTATTATTGGAATTCTAGCTCTTTTGAATTTAAAGGTTCATATGAATGGAATCTTTTGTCTGTAAAAGTTTATGCCATCGATAAGGATAGAACACGACCAACTGATAAAACTTATTCTAAGCCATATAAATTTTTTGTATTAATTACAGATGATGACCAAGAGCCACCTGAGATGTCTGAAATATCTTATACTTCTCAAGTAGGTAAAATTGTAGATAAAGAAAAAGATATAAATATAGAAATATCTATTAGTGCATCAAATGATAATCCTGATTCTGGAGAAGAATTTAAAATTTATGTGTCTGTTACAAATCACAATAGTAGGAAATTTACTAGTGTTTATGAATACATTGTTAATTTAAGTGCTTTGGATGAAAATGTAGATGTTGAATTTTCTCATTTTTCCTCTGGTAAAAAATATACTTTAGGTCCATCAGAATCTCGTATTGAGACATGGATAGTTACAGCGCATAGTGTAGGTCTAAAATCATTTGGTTTTCATCTTAGAAAAAGTGAAGCATATCATTATTTTGAAAATAATTTTAATATAGAAGTTGGAAATGATCCATTATATGATGTTTCTGATCTGAAAGTTAGGGCTAAGATAGTTGATGAAAGTAATATATCTTCAGCAATAATAAGATATAAATCAAATAAATATACTAATTGGCAAGAAATTTCTATGGATTATCAGGGAGATGATTATTACTCTATAGTTATACCTAGGGAAATTTCTGAACAAATAGAATTTAAAATAGTTGCTTGGGATAATGATTCTAAAATTCAAAGAGATCAAGCTTATTCTTGGTCAGATATAATGGCCTGTGAAGGTTATGATTACATGCCACCTACAATTTTAGATGTAAATTATATGCAAAATCAATCAACAAAAAATACTCTAAAAATAGCTGCTTATGTTGTAGATCCTGGAAGCGGTGTAAAAGAGGTGAAAATTCATTTTAAAGTATATTTTAAAGAAAATACAGATGGATTTGAGATTTATGAATCTCGAAACATGAAACAAAGTTCTTTTGATCCTAATTATTGGCAATATTCACTTACTACGAATAGACCTTTAGTTGATTTTGTTATTAGCGCTATAGATAATGAAGGCAATTCTATCATGACCAATCAATCTAAATCATATAATAAGATATTTAATATGGCAATGTTTGATGCGACTCCTAGATATAAGAAAGAAGCAATTGACTATATCTTCTTCAGTCCTATTATCCCTAACAATATCACGCCTGGTAAAATGATGAGGTCACATGTAAAAGCTTATGGAGATATTCAGGGAGTTCGTCTATATTTCAGAGGAGAAACAATGGAAACATACATTTTGATGCCATATAATGGCACATATGCTAGTATAAATTGGAAAGTTCCAGTTTGTCTTGATCCAGGTAGATATAATATTAGTATGTTTTTGTTAGCAGAAAATGAGTATATAGCACTCAATGGAAGTAAAGCTATCTATGTTGATGAGACAGATCAAAATTATATTCTCTCTACAAATATTGTAGAAATTGAAAAAATATCAAAAAATACTTACAAAGCTTATGTAAATGTATCCTACACCAATGGAGTTGAATTTGATACAGAATTAGGTGGAGCAGTGTATGTTAAAGTTAATGGTATTTTATATTCAGCTGAGTATGATTCTGAAAGTGGACTTTGGGTAGCAACATTTAGTCCTGATAATGAAAATTTTGTGGTAAATGCATATGTAAGTGATCAAGACGGTCGAGCTGCAGTATCTAGTCGATCTGCAGATTTCACAGAATCTTCACATACTTTAGAATATATATTAATATCAGTTTTGATAGGTTCAACTTCTGTATTTGGTATAGTTATGTATAAATATCATAAAAAGAAAGAGGATCAACTTATATCTCAGATGATGGAGATAGAAAGAAAAGCAACAGAAGATGAAGTTACACAAGTTTTACATGAACATTTGTTTGATGATATGTGATTTTAATGTTAAATTCAAAAATAAAATATAAGGGATTCACTGTATTTTTATCTCTAATTTTGAGTATATCAATATCTTCTTCTATGTTAGTATCTAATGAAGATAAAATTGATTTTGGATATATATCTCCTGGAGAAACTACATATAATTTAGAAATTTATGCAGATTCTAGATTGCCTTATTATGAACATAATCATCAATTTAATTCATCTGAAACTATTTATGAATTTGGAGATTTTAAATCAAATTATAAAACTAAAGATGGTAGTATCTTAGAAGATAAATATAGTATTTTTTGGAATGAATTTTTCATCCAATATATGGACACCTTAGGTGCTTTTAGAATAGCTAACGATATTACTTTAGAGAATGATATATACTATACTTTAGAAAATGAAACTAATCAAGTTAAGCTCATTGAAAATGATATAAAAATAAATTTTAGCATATCTGACTCTTTAAGTTTTTTTGATGTTACAATTGGTGGTAAAAAAAGAGGCGAATTAACTTCTATATCATATTCTGACTTACTTTCATATAATAAAGATAGCCCATATAATTTAGAAATAAAAATAGATTATACTTATAATAATGAACTTCAAAACCTACCTCTAATAATAGGGCAGATTAATTTTACAGTTTATAAAGATGAAGACAAATATGTAATTCGTATACCTTATAGAGCAAGATTAATTTCCCACTTTGAATTGATTTATGGGGAGCCAAAAAAATATGAAAATGGAAATTTTTTCTGGAGAGGTTCAAAAGGTTATTTTTGCCCAAAAACTGTCTCTGTTGAAGACGATTTACAATTCAAATTAGATTTAATAAAATCTGATTTGGATAAATCTTATGAAGAAAAAGAAATTTTAAAAGAATCAATTGACAGTGTTTATATATATTATGATTGGGATAAAGCATTAAATATTTCAGATGCACCTGTGGATACCTCAGAGGCAGAAGGAAGATTAAATACAGATATAGTCAAATTAAAATATAGTTTCTATGGGTGGTCTATGAATTTTACTTTGGATCCAGGGGGGCCTGTAGATGACAACAGATTATATTTTGTTCCTTTAGTATTCATAAATGATCAAAGACCTTCTGATGATATTTTATATACTTTAAATAGAAGTATAAGAGTCATAAATGATTCTAAATATGTAGTAGGAAATTTAAGTATAAGCGAACCACAATATTTAGATTTTAATCCTGATAATATCGCTGATAACTTAATATTATATAATTATTCTCTCAATTTCACATGCGCTTGGGAACTTAATGCAGGAGGAACAGGCGATTGGATTAAAAAATGGGCACAAAATACAGATGATTTGTATGATGGTGGCACTACCAGAAATCCAATATTTTATGGTAATTTTTATGATGGAGTAGATGTAAATTTAGTTGAATGGAATTATAATGGAACTCATGCTGGTTTTACTTTAAATGTAAAAAATTTACATAAAGAATATGGCACAAAGAAGTTATATTTAAATATAACTTACAATAACATCTCTTCAAATCAAATAGATATCAATTTTATATCTATATACCCGGATGAAGATTCTTTTAATTTATCTAAAGATATAATAGTTTCAGATGATATATCTAGTTTAAATATTTACATAAATAATTCCACTTCATATAATTATTTGCTTGAAGAAAATATAAATCGAATTTTTCTTAAATTATATAAAGAAGGTATTATTGATTTGAATGAAACACATTCTAATAACTTTAATATTTATAGACATGGACATGAGGTATTATTAGATTATAATTTACATTTTTCTGGAATCTCTTCTGATGTAGTAGATCTTAGTTCAAAACAGACAAAATTAAGTTCAGATTCTTCTTTAATATTTTGGGTTAATTTAAATTTTTCAGGGGATCCAAAAGAATATATCCATGGTATTTTTTCAAATGAGAGCACAGGTAGAAATGAAAACTATATTTCTATATATAACGCAGGAGATGGAGAACATCAAATACATTGCAAAGGTAGCGAAGGAATCTGGGTAAATTCATCAAATATTTCATTATCTTTAAATAAATGGCATCAGATAGCAATAATTTTAGATGATGATATCTTAAATTTTTATTATGATGGCCAATCGTTTGGTTCTTATTCGTTTCCCGACAAAATTGATTTAGACTATTTAGGAGTAGGTTATTTAGATTCTTATTTAAATGGATCAATAGATGAAGTTATTTTTTATGATAGGAAACTAAGTTCTGATGCCATTTGGGATTTATATTCATCGTCTGAATTTTATATTCCTAAAATTTTATTGGACAATTTTTCAGAATTTAATGGAATAGATGATCAAATAGATCTTAGTTCAGAAAATTTAGGTTTAGATAAAGATACTTCTTTGATAGTTTGGATTAGGCCAAAAAATTTAGAGGATGGAAAAAGTCAAGGTATTTTCTCAAGTAGGGGAATTGGTTCTTTGGATAATTATATTACTTTGGCTAAAACTGATTCTGGTAAAGCTCATATTTACTATGAAGATAAAGATGGCAACGCAAGAAATTCTTCTGAATTTTCATTAAGTTTAGATAAGTGGCATCAAATAGCTATTGTAATGAATGAGGGCGGTATTCCTAATTTTTATTATGATGGTGAATTTTTGGGCAGTGATATAGCTTCAGGTAAAATTGATCTAAATTATTTAGGATTAGGACATTATTATTTTGACAATAGAAGCCATTTTAATGGATCAATAGGTGAAGTTACTTTTTATGATAAGGCTTTAAGTTCTAATGCTATTTTAGCTCTTAATAATTCTATTAGTTTTTCTGAATCTAAAATAGAATTATATAATTATACTGAAATATCCATTCCTACTTTAAATTATTATAATATCCCTAAATCTGATTTTATAGACAAAGCTTCAACTGGAGAATCTTTTTCTCTATATTATGTCCCTATCTTTGAATGGAATTTATCAGATGGAAATTTAGTTAACCTTACAAATTATAATTATGATTCATTTTCTAAATTTTATAAAATAACCATCGTCGATGATGATTCTCAAAAACCAAATCTAGAACTCTTCTCTCCCGAGTATATTTCAAGTGAATCTGAAATATCTTCTGATCAAAGCTTAAATATTGTGGTAAATGCATCTGATGCACAATCAAACTTAGAATACGTAAATATTACTTATCAATATTTTAATGAAACTACAAATATTACAAATTATTTTACTAAACAGATGCAAAAATCTGGAAATAGTTATAATTATACTCTCAATTTCGATGAGGCATATGAAAATTGCTTTATACAATTTTATATTATAGCTTATAATGATGATTTAGATCATATTTATGATCAAGAATTTAATTCACTTGGCCCCTATTCATATAGGATCTTAGATGATGATAATACATCTCCAAGAGTATCAGATTTAGAAGCTAATATCTTTGGATCAGAAGTTGTAATTTCTGCAGATATTGTAGATAGTGGTGGAATTTATAATGCAACTCTCTTTTATAGAAATTTAGAGACATCTTGGAAATTTATTGACATGTTCTATGAAAATGGTGTCTATAATGTTACTTTAGAAGGAAATAATGCAACATATGTAGAATATTATGTTGTGGCATTTGATAATGATTCAATATCTGATTCTGATAAACAGATGAGTTTAACTGAAATATATTCGGTATATTCAGATGATACAAAACCACCTGAGATTTTTGAGATAATCTATCCGATAGATGTTGATTATGGTGAATCTAGTGCAATATGTTCATTTGTAGATGATTATGCATCAGGTGTAAATTATGTTAATTTAGTTTGGAGTTATGCAGATGAAAATACAGAATCAGAATATTCTGAATATATAACAACACAGATGAAAAAAATTGGAGGCACTAATATGTATGTCACAAATCTAATTTCATTTTATCCATATATTAGATTTTATGTAACATCTGAGGATAATGCAGGAAATTTAAATACATCTGATGAATATACTGCTAAATTTGTACCTAAAGCAAATCAAAATAGAGGCAATAGTTTATTTTTGGACTTCTCTTTTGATAATATGAATATATCAAACTTAACTACTGCTAAAAATTATAATCCCACACTTTTAGGCCTTGGAAATATACAAAAAGTATCTATAGGGGTATTTGGAGATGAATTTTCAACTATAATAAATTTAGAAAAATCAGAAAATAATTTATGGAAAAATCAATGGTATACACCTTATGCTATGCCAAAAGGAGATTATAATATAACAATCTCCTACACAGATTCTAATGGTAAATCCTATACTTTGGATGGCTCAAAAATATTTACTGTCAAAAAATCAGATGTAGATGCACAAATTCTAATTTCAATTTTTAATTTTGAAAAATTAGATGAAAACAAATACAAGATTTATATTTCTGTTAATTATTCTCAGGATATCTCTTTTGATGCAGAATATGATTTTGGGTCAGTTTATGTTAAAATAAGAGGAATAATCTATCCTGCATTTTATAATAATACTTCTGGCAATTGGTATTGTATATATGAGACAGATGAAGAATATTTCTTAATCCGTGCTTTTGCCTATGATAGTGATGGCAGAACTGCGACAACAACTTATCTTGTGGAGGCTCCAAAATCCTTTGATTATACAAATTATATTGTTGGTGTAGTTGTAACATTTTTAGGTATCTCTGGTGGAGTAGCACTTCAGAAACGTCAAAAATCAAAGAAAAAGGAAATTTTAGAGACACTCAAGAGAGTTCAAAAAGAGCGAGATGATGAAGAAATAACTAAAACCTTCCATGATGAATTGTTTGATTAATTTTATTTCTATCTCCTAAAGTGTTAAAGATTTTCTAGATTAATGTTATTTTGAGATTTAATTTAAGTGATTTTAATGGCAGAAAATCGACCAATTTGTGCTGAATGTGCAGATTACATGAAAAAATTGAAATTAAAAAAAGGAGATCACAAAGATCACGAAGTTTATAGATGTTGCAAAACTATCTATTGTAAAACTTGCAAAAAATACTTAAAAGAAAATTGTTTTACTTATGAAGATCCTGTTTCATATCTGTTTTAGTAGGTGTTAGTTTTGGAAGATGTTACTGTATTTGGTGGAAAAAAAGGAGATAAAAAATCAAATTATTCATTTGATAAAAAAATATCTACAGGCATTGAGGCATTAGATAAAAAAATTGAAAGTGGACTACCTATAGGTAGCAGAGTATTAGTCTTTGGGGATGTTGCCACGTCTAAAACTATTTTTTCTCTTAATATGATTTTGAAAAATGTTAATTCTAAAGAAAAAGGATTATATATCACCTTAGATGAAAATATAGATGAATTCTTACAAAATGCTACTAATCTAGATTTTAAAATACCAGATAAAACTTTGAAAGTCTATGATGAGAATTTAGGACAAGAAGATGATATTTTTGGAGAAGAAAAATCTCTCACTTTAGATAAATTAATATCAGAACTTCCTGATATAATACAAACTAATGATTTTAAACATATAGTTATCGATCCTATTACTAGTTTAGTTGAAGGATATAATAATAATTTAGATATGAAAAATAACCTAAAACAATTATTTAAAGAGTTAATTAGACTAAACTTAAATTCAATTATTTGTATCTTGGATAGTTATTTCGATTATAAAGTTTTATCTCCACTTTTTACTTCTTCAATTGAATTGAAAAGAGATGCAAAACGTAAAAAAGTACGAAAAGAAATTTCAATCAAAAAAATTAGAGGTATGAAAGTAAAACCACAACCATATGAATTTAGGATCGAAAAAGGAAAAATTGATCTTCTAAGCAAATATAGATCATAATTTGGATTGTAATTTTTTTGCAATTGCCATTGATTCTTTAAATAGTTCTTCTGTTATCATCCCTAAGTCATAAGCTCTTTTTAAGTGTTTTTCATCTCTTAATTCTGGATCTTTCTCTGGTGATTTAACTATATCTACTTCTAAATCTATATATCTTGCTCTATCTGGATAAATTTCAATTGGGGTATTTATATTTACATATTTCCCTTTTAATTTACCATCTGCACTAAAGTACTCATTTTTATAATGCCACATGCCCTCTTCTATTGTAGTGAGAGCATAATCTCCTCTCTCTTTGGGTGAATTTAGACCATCATATATACCTGGAGTTTGCATCTCTCTATAAATTACAATTTTCTCATCGTTGATTTTTTTCACTATTCCATTAAGTTTGAATTTAGATCCATTAATCTTTAGATGTTCTAAAAAAAACTTCTGTCCAACTCGTGGTCCTTTTACAATTTTTAATGATTCTTTGAATTTTTCAATTAATTTTTTTTCATCTTTAATTATATCAGTAAAAGTCTCCATTACATCTACTAAAAGTGAGATATCATCTGTGCCTGACTTATATTTATGATGGCCATCTAATGTTTTCATAATCTTTTTTCTAATTTTGTCAAATTTTTGCTTTGACCTATGGCTGAAATCAATTTCAACATATTTTTTTCCATCTAAAAGCTTTGCAGGTGCTTTTACTTTTGAATTTTTTACTCTCCCAAATTTATCTCTTATGTTTTCAATTTCATCAATTAATTGTTCGCTGTTTAATGATATCGCTGGAGTTTTCCAGACGAATCCATTTCCAATTCCCTTCTTTTTTTTAGCTAAATTTAGAAGATTAACTTTTTTTTCAACTTCAATTTTGTTATCAACTATAATTTTATCTTCAAAAGGAAGAACAGAAGCATATTCATCTGATACTGTATAATACATTGAAATTAAGGGCATTTTCTTAGAAAAAGGAATATTTTTTATCTGAACTATTGCTTCATCTGCTACTTTTAGTCTCTCTTTAGTATTTGAAAAGGGCAAAAACCCTGTAAAATGACCTAAATCCATAAGTAGGGCTCTTTTGTCATAATCGATTTGCAATACTTTCCCTTTATATATCGCATTATGTTCAATATTACTCTCTCTTACTATAATATCTTCTACATTTTCTTTTATTTTATTTAGGAATTCTCGTATAAGTTCAGGTTTTCCAGAAATTGATATTCCTCTTTTTTCATTGTCTTTAAGCTCAATTTGGTGAGCTCTAAAATCTTTTTCTAAATTTAATCTCTCTATCAAAACTGAAGATGGATCTACAATATTAAAGCCAAAATCTTGAGAAAGTTTAGTTAAGGCACTTGCAAACATTCCCCTTATTCGAATATTTTTCATAAAATTCTCCTTATTTTAATAATTCTTATAAAAAATAGTATATAACTTTTTTAGGATTTCTTACCAAAAATTCAATACTAATAAAGATATCGATATATTGTAAATAAAATTATAATTAGGGGATGTTTTATTTGATAAAATCAGAAATTAGGGATAAATTAAGTTCTATGGGTGAACATATCTTTGATCTAATAAATAAGGATGAAAATCCTTGGATAGATATACCTGTGCGCTCTTATTCGAATATTGAATTTGATGAAGATACAGGGTTATTAGATTTAGGTGATAAAAAATCAAGGAGATATTTTCTAAATTTAGGTCATGCTAAAAAATTTATGCAGACTACATTAGTTGCAGCTTTTTGTAAAGAATTAATAGGAGAAGGAGTCCATGCTAATTTAAGGGAAATGTTTTATTCACTAAAGCATACCGTAGGTGGAACAAAAGAGAATACTTTTGATGAACAGAGAGAATCAGATCCAATTGTAGTAGATTTAGAAGTTGCCCTAGATATTTTGAGGGAACAGATGCATGTAAATGCAGATAGACGTGGAGTTGCAGCAGGTCGTGTTACTATCCAAGATCGAGGAGATATTATCGATTGGAGTAAATTAGGCAGTGGTGGTTGGTCAATACCTAGTAATGTTGAAGATTTAACTATAAAAGATGCAAAAGCTGATTATATTTTAGTTGTGGAGAAAAATGCTACTTTTGATAGACTTCATGAAGATAAATTTTGGGATAGACACAATTGTATTTTAGTAGGAACCCAAGGTCAAGCAGCACGTGGTATTCGTAGATTAATTCGACGTTTACATGAACAATTTGATCTACCTGTTTATGTCTTTGCAGATTGTGATGCATATGGATTCTATATTTATTCTGTTATAAAAATAGGTTCTATGAATTTAGCCCATGTTTCCCAAAAGTTAGGAACACCTAATGCAAAATTTTTGGGATTAACCATGTCAGATATAGAGCACTATGGTTTGGATAATTATACCATCAGAGCAACAGAAAGCGATCTCAAAAGGGTGGCTGAGCTTAAAAAATATAGTTGGTTCTCTTCAGCCAAATGGCAGAGAGAATTAAATAAAATGAAAAAAAGAAAAATTAAAGCAGAACAGGAAGCATTAGCTTCTAAAAGGTTAAAATTTGTCTCAGAAGAATATCTACCCAAAAAAATAGCTGAAAGAGATTTTGTAGAATAAGTTTATTATGGCCTTTGCATACCATATGGTGGTAGGGGCATTAACATTCTTTTTTTTGGACTACGCATTATCGCAGCTGATATCATAAATAATATACAACCAATAAAGAAGAAAATAGGCGCTATTGTAAAATGCCATATATCTTTTGCAATTGTATTATTTAATTCCTCTGCAATATCTACTAAAACCTGTATTCCTGAAATAATAGATATAAAACCTAAAATTATCATTATAATTTTTAGTCCAATATTGTATTTAGCAATAGATATGAAACTTAAAATCATTAATATAACTGCTAATCCTGCCAATGTTCCATTATAATCTGTATCAAACGTTTCATCATATTCTTCTAATGTTATCTCTTCATTGAGTCCTACTGCTGGAAGATTAAATCTTAACCAAGGCAAACTTATTGTAATAAGCATAAAAAACGAAAAAACTAATGAAAAGAAAGCAGCAACTCTATGTCTATATTTCTTTTTTTTCATTGTTGAGGCTGCTGTTGTGGGATATTTGCTGACAGATGCTCCTTGATATGGCCCATATGTTTTTGGTGGATAATTTTGAGTTCGTGGATCCCATATTATAGGTGTACCACAATTGGGACATACTTTCATAGTTTCATTGATTTCAGCTTTGCAAGTTGCACATAATCCTTCTCTCATCCAATCACAAAATAAATTTTGGACATATATCATTAAAAAAGTTCTCAAATCTCAGAGATATAAATCAAAAAAACATTATATTGATGTATATTTTTGAATATTATCATATTTATATTATTTTTTATTTTACAATTTTTTAATCTATATCATTGTTTATGCCGAGGTGGCCCAGCCTGGCTAAGGCGCGAGCCTGGAGACAAAAAGCAAGATAGCTCGTTTCTCTTTGGAGAATCGTGGGTTCAAATCCCACCCTCGGCGTTTAGTATTATTTTATTTGTTTTTGTAATCAATATATGAAGTTGATAAATTGAAATTAAATATCGATAATTTAGAAAAAGAAGATCTTGAAGCTTTAAAAAAAGGTTTAGCTAGAGAGTTAAATCTAGGAAAGATACCAAAAAATTCTGAAGTAATTGAGCTATTAAAAGATAATGGTTTAAAATATAAATTTAGATTAAAACCAACTCGTACTATCTCTGGTGTTTCAGTTATTGCTGTGATGACAAAACCTCAAAAATGTCCCCATGGAAGATGCACATATTGTCCAGGTGATGTAAGCTATGCACCACAAAGCTATACGGGGCACGAGCCTGCTGCCATGCGGGGAATTCAACATAATTTTGATCCGTTTGATCAAATAAAATCACGAATAAATCAATTAACTAAAATAGGTCACCCCACAGACAAAATAGAGCTTATTATTATGGGTGGAACTTTTCTATCGTATGATAAAAATTATGTATATAATTTTGTAAAGAGGTCTTTTGATGCTCTAAATTCTTACTCTCAAAATGAACCTTCAAAAAACTTAGATGAAGCAAAAAAAATTAATGAGACAGCTAAAAAACGATGTGTTGCACTTTGCATTGAATCTAGGCCTGATTATGCTAAAGAAAAACAAGCTGATATGATGCTTAATTTAGGCACAACTAGAGTTGAAATTGGTGTTCAATCCTTAAGTGATTCAATATACAAAAGAGTTGAGCGTGGCCATAGCATAGATGACGTTGCCGCATCCACACAAATTCTCAAAGACAGTGGCTTTAAAACTTTATATCATATGATGCCAGGTCTGTATCAAACTCCTGATGAAGATCTCTCTATGTTTAGAAAACTTTATTCAGATTCTAACTTCCGCCCAGACGGACTTAAAATTTATCCTTGTTTAGTATTAAAAGGGACTAAAGTTTATAAAGAGTGGATAGAAGGTAAATTTAAACCAATAGATTTAGATCAAGCAATAGAATTAATATTAAAGATTAAACAACTTCTTCCAAAATATACAAGAACTATGAGGATAAATCGAGATATTCCTACAACTTTAGTTGATGCTGGTGTTTTAAAATCTAACATTGGCCAGATGGTGTATCAAGAGATGGAAAAAAGAAATTTAAAATGTAGATGCATCAGATGCAGAGAAGTTGGACACCTTGCAAAAAAATACGGTATTTATCCTAAAGATATTGATTTTTGCAAAGAAGTCTATTCAGCATCTGGGGGTAAAGAGCTATTTTTAAGTTATGAAGATATCTCTCAAGATATTTTAATTGGCTTTTTGAGACTTAGAATTCCTTCACCAAACGTACATAGAAAGGAAATAGATGAAAATACTGCAATAGTGAGACAACTTAATGTTTTTTCTCCCTCTGCTCCAATAGGTAAAAAAATAGATTCATCCTATCAGCATAGAGGATATGGAAAAAAACTTCTGAATAAAGCAGAAGTTATTTCAAAAGAAGAATATGATATAAAAAAGCTATTGGTAATTAGTGGTGTAGGTGCAAGAGAATATTATAGAAAACATGGATATACTTTCGATGGAACTTATATGAAAAAAGATTTAGCTTAATTTTGGATCTTTAAAAATAAAAATAAGATGATATATTTTATTAATTCAAAATATATTACACTAAAGGGTGTGATTAAAAAGATTTATAAACCATAAATAATTATATAAAAATGTATTAATAAGTAAGATATGTAAAATTTTCAAAAAACGGTGTAGTATAGGCAATGGATTTAGAAAGTAGTTATTTGTTGTTGACTTTATATAAAAATCGATTCTATTTTGATACAGATTATATAAATGAATTGTGTTTAGTAAAGGAGTTCTATAGTGTATATACCGCGTGATAGGAAATTGACAAAATAGGAGGAAATAAGATGGTTTCTGGAAAAGTTAAGTGGTTTAATCCTAAAAGGGGATATGGCTTTATCCAGCAAGAAAATGGCGAAGATGTTTTCGTCCATTATTCAGCTATCAGTATGGAAGGATTTGCAACCTTAAATCCTGACGAAGAAGTTGAATTTGAAATTGTTGATGGAGATAAAGGACCACAAGCAGCAAATGTAGTAAAAAAGGAATAAAGTTTGATTGAGTATTTAGAATATTGAATATATTTTGTTTTTCTCAAAATTAAACATTTTGAGAAACTATTTTTTATTTTTTAGTAGTTTTAATGTCAGCTCCACATTTGTGGCATTTAATTGATCTAGGTAATAAAACAGCGTTACAGTTTAGACATTTTGCTACAGTTCTTTTTCCACAAAAAGGGCAAAATGAAGCTACAACAGGGAAAGTTTTTCCACAATTACTACAAGTTTTTGTCCCTCTTGCTTTGAATGGAGATATTACTTTAAGTTCTCTTCTGGGTCCAACTTTCATAACAGGTATTTTCTTAAATTCAGATTTGGATTTGACAATAACCTCTTCTTTTTTGGTTTCCCTATTTTCTGTCGGTGTTTGGAATTTTGGTTTTGTGAAATTTTTGATATTTATCTTTCTAAATCCTTTTTGGGGTTGTTTGCGGGGGGATAATTTTATTATTTTAGTTTCACCGTCTTTTGTCTCAGTATTAGTTTGTTTAGGTATTTTTGGACTAATTTTTGGAGCATAAGTTTTTGATTTAGGTGATAATTTCATTAATGCTCTTGATTTTTCTCTCTCTCTTTTTTTTGATAAAATCATTCTATTTTTTTGAATCTCTTTTTGAGTTAGTTGACTTTGTGCTCGAGTTTTTGGTTTTATTCTCATAATCTGTGATTTAATTTTATCTCTTGAGACAGGACTTTTTCTAATACCCCAACTTTTTTGAGTAGGTTTGGGTTTTCTTTGAATTTTGATCTGCTTTTTTGATTTAACTTCTATGTCTTGAAGTTCAGAAGGAATAGTTAAGGCTTCTTTTTTTTCTTTAATAGATTTTTTGAAGCTTATTTTTCCCTTTAAAAATAAAATTAAGAAAAAGATGACCGCTACTGAGGCTATGATCAAAATTAATAAAACGAAAGTATTTATCATATTAACCATTTGGATGTTAGGTAATTAATATTTTAAAATATCGATGTTTTAAATATATTAAGTTACTTTGATAATAAATTTAAAATATATTTTAATGATAATTATTTGGGATGTCTTTATAATTTGGAGATGAAATAATGTCTTGGGAAATCACAGGTAAATGTCCGGAGTGTGGAACAGATCTTCTTGATGGGGCTAAATTCTGTATGAGATGTGGATATACTGTAGAAGAAGAAAGTGATGAAAAAAAAGAAGAAAAAGTTGATAAAAAAGAATCTCAAATAGAAGAATTAGGATTAAGTCAGGAAAAAAAGGATGAGAAAAATAAAGAAGAAGTAGATGTGGATGAATTAGATATATCTTTTGAGGATCTTGAACCTGAAGCGTCTAAAGAACCAAAAGAAAAACCTAAAAAGGAAACTAAAGAAGAAACAAAAAAGAAAGAAAAGACAAAGGAAGAGAAGCCTGAATTATCGAAACCGAAAGATATTCCTAAAGAACCTCCTAAGAAGGAAGATATCAAAGCTTCTAAAGTGCAAGAAAATATATCATTGGAAGATAGAAAGAAAGAAGATGCAAAAAAGTGTTTAAGCTGTGGACATCCAGTTCCACCAGGATCCAAATTTTGTATAAATTGTGGAATTCGTATTACTAAACCTAAATGTCCTAAATGTAATTTAAAAAATGAATTCGATGCCAAATTTTGTTCCGAATGTGGTACGCCTTTGTTAACTAAATGTCCTTCATGTGATTCTGAATTAACTGATGATTCAAAATTTTGTATTCATTGCGGTATGAATTTACATCCCACTTGTCCTAATTGTAAAGCAAATTTGCCAGCAGGCGCAGAATATTGTGCAAAGTGTGGGAAAAAAATAGAATAAATATATGGGCCTGGAGGGATTTGAACCCCCGACCTATTGGTCACTTCCACTTTTTCATGTCCGAAGCCAATCGCGCCATCCAAGCTACGCCACAGACCCAAAAACTAATTTTTTGAGAATATTTCAATCGCTGCTTTAGTTCCTTCTCCTATATTAAAATTATGGCCTGCTTTATGTAAAACTAATTCTAAAGAAGCAATTGCAGCCAATATATCTCGCTCTGAGGTAATTCCCATATGGGCTATCCTAAAAATTTTTCCTGCTAAATTTGCTTGACCTCCAGCTAAGGTTATACCATATTCATTTTTCATAGGTCCTCTTATATCTTTATCTTCTATTGATTTTGGTATTTTTACTGAAGTTACTGTCTCAGACATTGTAATTTTGTCTTTTACAAAAAATTCTAAATTCATAGCTTCAATTGCAGCCCGCACTGCTTCTGCCATAATTTTATGTCTATTTATTCTTTTGTCTATTCCTTCCTCTATTATCATTTTCAATGCTTCAACTAAAGCATATATCATAGATATAGGATGAGTAAAAGGCATATTTCCTTCTGATTTTTTCAATGCATCTTTATATCTTTTGAGATCTAAATAATATGCTTTTCTATCATTTTTCTCAATTACATTCCATGCTTTATCTGATATCGACACAAAAGCAAGACCAGGCGGAAGAGATAATGCTTTTTGTGAGCCTGATACGCATAGATCAATATTGTAATTATCTACTTCTATGTTGTCTCCTGATAGAGAAGATACACAATCAACTACAAATAATGCTTTTTTATCTTTTAGAAAATTACCTATCTCTCCTATAGGTGTTTTTACACCAGTACTTGTTTCATTATGAACTAGGGCAATTGCATCTATATCGTCAGTAAATTTTTCTTTTATATCCTCTAATATTACACTCTCTCCATATTCTTTTTTTATTTCAATTACATCTGCACCATAGGAGAGTGCAATATCTCTAAATCTCTCTGAAAATTTTCCAAAAGTGGGTATGATCATTTTAGATCCTTTGTATGAAATGTTGCCTAATGCTGCATCCATACCAGATGTAGAGCTACCTGCTAAAATTATAACATCATTTTTTGTTTTAAATATCTCTTTGAGCATATTTCTTGCTTTTGCAACTATTTCTTCAAAATCTTTTTCTCTATGGGCCATTATCGGTTTGGATAATTCTCTTAATACTCTAGGATGTACTGAAACCGGCCCAGGAATCATTAAAATATTTCTTTCTAAATCCAACTTTTTCACCGACCTCTAAAATCTTCTTTGTTGTATTTTTAGATTAAAACATTTAATATATAAATTTACAGATTTGATAAATTATATCCACTTTATTCGACTTATTTTTTAAAATATACGCCGAGGGGGAGATTTGAACTCCCGCGGTGTTTCCACCAGTAGATCTCGAGTCTACCGCGTACTAATGTATGTTCTTAGCCGGACTAGACTACCTCGGCAGAAATGAAAAATTTTGGTTTATATTAGGAGTTTACAATTTAAGAAAGGTTATAAATAAATTTTCTATACATTTGCAATTATAACTTAGCTGGCGGTAATATGCGTTTAGTAGATATCCTTACCAAGAAAAAAAATCGAGAAGAGAAATTTTGTCAAAGATGTTCTAAAAAAACAAAGTTAGAATTTATGCACAAAAGACCTTATTCTAAAATAAAAGTTTTTTATTGTCCTGAATGTAGATGTAAATTTGAATTTGGAGATCAAAAAAGAATTACTGAAGATATAATTGTTAATCCCAAAGGAACCGCTTTATTTTTTGTAGATGGAGGCGATGATTCATATCACTTTTTCGATCAAGTATCTGTTTTTTGCAAAAAGTGGAAATATATTTTAATATGTATAAATACATCAGGTGAGAGTAAAATAAAAGATGATTTTTGTGCATATTGGATAAAATTTATTGATTTAGATCAAAATGAATTATTAGATAGAATTACAAAAATTATAACAGATTATAAAGTGAATATTTTATTCTTACCTCGTCGCCGATCTGTTCGGGAAAAAAATTCAATTTATAAAAAAGAGATATTAAGATCGCTATATTTTAGTAAATTATATGATACTTTAAGATTAGATATAGTTTATAATGTGTGATTAGATGAATAAATTAGTTTGTCTGGCGTTAGGTTCAAAATATGACAAAATTGCAATTAAGAGGGCCATAAAATTAGCTCCATTTTATGAGAGGAGGTTTTTAGTTTTATATTTTTTAAAATCAAAAAAGAATGGTTTAATTAATTTTTTTAATAATAAATCAGATAAAAAACAGATCAAACAAATTAAACATTATAAAGAATTATGTGAAGAGACTGATCAATGCGAAAATATTTATGCTAAGACAGATATATTTAAAGGATCAATTAAAGATCTTATTAATTATTTAGAGGATTCAGATACAAAACTTGTTATAATATGTGACAAAAGCATAGAAGATGAAACCGACAGTTATAAATATAACGAAGATGCTTATAATATAGCAAAAAATGTATATTGTCCTGTAATATGTGTCAGAAGTGAGTAATATGAATGAAAGAAGAGAAATGTGGCAGAGGCGTTTAGGAGATTGGCTTGATCATGTAAAAAAACGTGAGATTCTACAAACTTTAGAAGAATATACTCATTATATTGTAGAGATGACAGATTTATTTGTAGAAGCTATGGATTCTCTTATTAAAGATAAAAATATCACAATACAAGTTGATCTTATATCAGAAAGAGAAGAAGAAGCAGATATTGATGCAAAAAAATTAATGAATGAGATAATTCCTGCAGATCTAGATCCTAGTGAGCGAGGAGAAATATTAGGATTAATTTATAATTTGGAACAGATTGCAGATGAAATAAAGAGATTAGGTCACCTTTTGGAATTGCCTGCAAAACCATCCAAAAAAATGGAAAAAGAGCTTAGAAACATTGCTAAAGCTTCAGAGTCATGCCTTAGGGCCACATGTGAGAGTGTAATCGAGCTAAACAATGATTATCAAAAGGCAATAGCTTGGGCTGAAGAAGCGGCTAGATTACAAGGTGAAATAGATGCTCTCTCTCGAATAGCATATAGAGAATTATTTTCAGAAGCACAATGTATTGATCCTTCGTTTTTGATAACTCGAGATTTAATCAACAAACTTGAATTTATTGGAGATTTATGTGAAAAAACTGCAGACAATGTTAGAATAATTTCACTAACTCATAGCTGAGGTAATTTGATGGATAATACACTAGCACAAATTATAGCACTGACAATATTTGCTTTGGTATACTTTTTTATAGTAACTGAAAAAGTTCCTCGAGCTACAGCAACCCTAGCTGGTGGTCTTTTAGTTGTAGTTTTGGGAATTATTTCAGAAGAAGAAGCATTGGATTCGGTTAATTTTGAAACTTTAGGTCTACTATTTGGGATGATGCTTTTGGTAGCAGTTTTGAGATTAAATAATTTTTTTCAATATGTCGCATACAAAACATATGGTCTATCTCCTCATAATCCTAAAAAAGCAATGGTCATATTTACTATAATTACAGCACTTCTATCTTCGGTCTTAGATAATGTAACTACAGTTCTTTTGATGATACCTGTAATTATTGAAATTACTAGAGCTTGGGGAGTTAAAGCTACACCTTTTTTAATTGCTGTAACTATTGCTTCAACTATTGGAGGCACAGCAACTATGATTGGCGATCCTCCAAATACATTGATTGGAACTAATACTGATTTGACATTTAATGATTTTATAATTTATCTTGCACCCATAGTGTTCTCTTTAGTGATTGTTTTTGCATTTTTAGTTCCTAAATTTTATGGAGGCGAAATTCCGCATTTTTCAGCAACTAGATATTCAATAAGACATATGTTTGAGATATCTGATCCAAAAACGATCAAAATTTGTTTAGCTGTTATGGGGTTAGCTATTATCTTATTTTTTGCACATAGTACATTAGGAGTATCGCCTGCTTTAATTGCAATAGGTAGTGCAACACTACTTTTAGTTGTAACACAAACTAGACCTACAGATGCATTTAGACATGTTGAATGGAATACTTTGGTTTTTTTCTCAGGTCTTTTTGTGTTAGTTGGGGCGTTAGAGGCGGCTGGAGTTACAGATAAACTTGCCAGTTGGTTATCTACAGCTTCTGGGGATAATCTTAGTTTGGCTATAATAATTATTTTATGGGTAACAGCATTTTTGACTATGATTTTAAGTGCAGTACCTCTAACTTTACTTATGATACCTGTTATAATTGAATTAAGTCTAATTAGTGGGATGTCTGCTACTCCTCTTTTTTGGGCGTTGGCTTTAGGTGCTTGTTTGGGGGGTGCTGGCACATTAGTTGCATCAGCTGCTAATGTGGTGGTCTCAGATATATCTGATCATTTTGGAGAAAAGATTACATTCAAAGAGTTCTTTAAGGTAGGATTTCCAATTACTATACTGAATTTAGCTATCTCTACAATTTATTTGATTATAATTTATGGTCTTTAGAAATATATTTTTCAAGGCAATATCTTATTTTATTACTAAATAAGTGCAAAACTTAATATAATTTTTTGACCAAAATATATATAGGAAATAAAAATGGTGGAAAGAATACCTTCGGGTGTTTTGGGATTAGATCAATGTATCGATGGTGGATTTCTTCCTAATACATCTATAGCTGTATTAGGTGCCCCTGGAACAGGAAAAACAACAATAGCTTTACAATTCTTAAGTAAAAGTGTTGAAGAAGACGTGGGGGCAATATATGTTAGTTTAGAAGAATCTCAAGAAAATATAATTAAAAATGCAAAATTATTGAATTTTAATTGGATAGAATCAGGGATTACTTTTGTTAAAGCAAATGCACGAGATTTTCATGAGCACATCTATGAATTACTCATCGATGAAGTTACTAAATGGAAAGAAATAAATGATAGCGAAGAACCCTTAAGGATCGCTGTAGATCCAATATCTCCTATATTGTGGAAATCTGATGAAGCTGTGAAAAAGAGAGAAAAAATCGCCGATTTACTTAAAATGTTAACTAGTGTGGGCACAGTTTTATTAGTAACTGAAGAAGATTCTTCAAATCCGTTAGGTGCTTTTGATTCTACACTTATTAAATATTTAGTAGATTCTGTGATAGATCTAAGATTTGTAGGACAAGGAAAGCAATATGATCATCTTTTAAGGATTTTAAAGATGAGAGGAACAGACCATGAGAGAGAATCGTTTCCTATACATTTTCTTAAAGGATTAGGTATTGTTCTTCAACTTAGAGATAAAACAAAAAAGAAAGTAAAAGGGGAGCCCATTCCAGATCATCTTATTAAAAAATTAGAAAATGTAGCTAATAACCTATCAGAAAAACAAAGAAAAATACTAACTGAAAGACTTTCTCCACTCTATAGCGGTAGAGAAGAATTACCTCATCTTCTGCCTCCAGAGATGATTATAGATAATTTAATTGAAGAGTATAGCAGAGATCAAAAGGAAGTTGAAAAAAAATCCTTACCTTTTAAGCAAAAATCGATGTGGAAATAACTTAGGTTATCTCTTCTAATTTTTTTTTATAGGTTGAATAGTCTTTTTTGCTAAATAAAACAAATTGAACTATTTTTATTTTGGTATTTGTATCTTTAATATAATCTATAACTGAATTAATTGCTACTTCAGATGCTTTATCTTTTGGATATCCATATATACCAGTACTTATAGATGGAAAACTAATTGAATCTAATTTTAAGTCATCTGTTTTTTTCAAAGAATTAACATAACAATTTTTGAGATATTTAGATTCTTTCCTACTTCCACCAGACCATATTGGTCCAACAGTATGGATTACATATTTTGAAGGCATATTCCCTGATGAAGTTATTCTGAATTCTCCAGTTGGGCATCCATCATATTTTTTACACTCTTCTAATATTTTAGGGCCACCTGCACGGTGTATTGCACCATCAACTCCACCTCCTCCGCGTAAAGAGTTGTTTGCTGCATTAACTATTGCATCAGTTTTTTGTTTAGTTATATCTCCTTCAACTAAACATATTTTTGTATTATTTATCTTTTTTTCAAACATATTACCACCATATTAATCTCTTTTTGCATATAATACCCATATTAGAAAACACAAAGAAGCGATAATAAAAAATAATATTATCCCAGTTATTGATGATAAAATGAACAATAAAAGAGATGAATACAGAAATATATCTTTTTTTGATCTTTTGTGACTTTTATCTTCTTTTATTTCTGCTAATTGCCGACCAGCAGTATAATTATTTTTTTTCATAAGTATCGATATCATTAATTGATAAAGAAGTTAAAATATTTCAAAATAATTTTTCTCAAATATAAGGATCTCTATATATAATATATAGCTTAAAATGCATAAAATCTTATTTTAAGGATTTTTAGTATTTTATTAATTATTTCACCTAAAATTATATATAGGTTATTTTTTTTGACATAAATTAAATATAAATAAGAAAAAAATTGATCTCAAGTGACTTGATTATGAAAAATGAGTTAGAAAAAGTAAAAGAAGAAATTAAAAATTCTGTAAATGATGTTTTAGAAACAGGATATATAGATGATAAGATTGCTGATAAAATTTTAAGATCAAATAAAATTTATAATGAAATTAATTCTCAAAAAGAAGATTTATCATATGATGAGAAAATAATTAATAATAGAATAAAAAAAGAGTTTGAAAAACTTGACCTCTTTTTTGAAGAGAGTGTGAGAATATTTAATGAAGAATATGAAAAAGCATTAAATGACGGTTCACATAATACAGGGACACTAAATCAACTAAAATTTCTTGCATCTAATATTGAAAAAGTAGTTAAAGCTAATAATGGCAAAGAAGATAATAAAAAAGAAATCTTAGAAGATATTGAAACAAAATTGCAAACCATTTATAATATGACTTTTTTCTTTAACCGCTAAATCAAGTTCTTGTTATTACATATAATCCTTCTTCAGCAAAAAAATTAGCGTATTGAGATTTTCCTGACTTTATTTTTTTTGATTTTGTCAGAAGAACTTCTTTTAGTATTTTAATTTTGCTTTTTTGACAAAATTCTTGAAAGTCTAATATAGTCAAAGAATGAATATTTGGAGTATTATACCACTTAAATGGTAGTATTTTTGTTATTGGCATTTTACCTTCAAAATATAGTTGTTGTCTTACTTCCCAATATCCAAAATTTGGAAAATTCACTATTGCTTTTTTCCCAACTCTAAGCATCTCCTCTATAACATATTTTGGCCTACGTAGTACTTGAAGGGTGCGGCTTAAAATAACAAAATCATATGATTGATCTCTATATTCACCAAGACCTTGATCTATATCTCCTCTTGATACTGAAATTCCATTTTCAACGGCTTTTATAATCTTTTTTTCATCAATATCAATTCCTCTACCCTTAATTTGTTTTTTCTCGATCAAATTTTTTAATAATATTCCACTTCCACAACCTAAATCGAGCACAGTAGATTTTTTATCTACTAAATTTGTAATTTCTTGATAGTTTGGTTTAATAGCTCTTTTTTTTATAAGATCACCTTGAAATCTTCAAAAAATTTGAAATTAAATCATATAATTTGCCTACTTCGAGTAGAAATGCATCATGACCATATCCTGATTCGATTTCTGTAAATGTTACTTCTTTTCCGTTATGAATTAGGGCATTTACAATTTCCTTTGATTGATAGGTAGGAAATAACCAATCAGAAGTAAATGATATAATTAGAAATTTACTTAAAACATTTTGGAAAGCCTTCTCTAGGGATCCATAGTCTTTTTCTAGATCAAAGTAATCTACAGCTTTTGTCATATATAGATATGAATTTGCATCAAATCTCTCTACAAACTTTCTTCCTTGGTAATCTAGATAACTTTCAACTTGAAAATCAGTTGTGAAATCATATCCATAATCTTTTTTCTCTTGCAAGCGTCTTCCAAATTTTGTATGCATTGATTTATCACTTAAATATGTAATATGTCCTATCATTCTAGCTACAGCTAACCCCCTTGTAGGTTCATCACTTCCGTAATAATTACCATTATTCCAATTTGGATCACTTATGATCGCATGTCTGCCTGCAGCATTAAATGCAATACCTTGTGGTGTTAATTTAGCACAAGCTGCAATAACTATCGCTGTTTTTACTATTTTAGGGTACAATAATGCCCATTTTATAGCTTGCATACCTCCCATTGATCCACCAACAACAGATAATAATTTTTTTATCCCTAGATGATCAATTAGAGCTTTTTGGACATTAACCATATCTTTAATTGTAAATATAGGAAATGAAAGTGCATAAGGAAGTCCAGTTTTTGGATTTTCAGAGCTAGGTCCTGTGGTTCCTTTGCACCCTCCAATACAGTTTGATGAGATTACAAAATACTTATTTGTATCAAACATTTTTCCAGGTCCAATTGCATTATTCCACCATCCTGGTTTTCTATCTCCTTTTTTATGCCAGCCTGCAGCATGAGCGCTTCCAGTTAGAGCATGACAAATTAAAATAGCATTGCTTTTGTCTTTATTTAATTTACCGTATGTTTCATAAGCTACAGTAATTGGTCCTAGTTTTTTTCCACAAACTAGCTTAAGCATATTTGGAGGATGTGCAAATTGAAAATATTTTTTTTTAACTATCCCTATATCTTTTTCCAAATTTAAACCCCTTATATTTTTTCTAATGCTTGATCAATATCTGAGATTATATCATCTGGATCTTCCAAACCTACAGATATTCTAATGTAGTCATCAGTGACTCCTGTTGATTTTTGTTCTTCTTTGGTTAGCTGTTGATGAGTAGTAGTTGCAGGATGTATTACTAGTGTTTTTGCATCTCCTATATTTGCAAGATGAGAGAGTAATTTGACACTTTCTATAAATTTAGCTCCAGCTTTCCTTCCGCCTTTGACTCCAAAGCCTAAAAGCGCACCCGAGCCATTTTTCAAATATTTCTTTGCCAATCTAAAACTTGGATGATTTTTGAGTCCAGGATAATTTACCCATGAAATTTTCGGATGATCTTGAAGATGTTTTGCTACCTTTAGAGCATTTTCACAATGTTTTGGCATTCTCAGATGAAGAGTCTCTAATCCTTGCAAAAATAAAAACGCATTAAATGGACTTAAACATTGTCCTAAATCCCTAAGCAAATGAATTCTAGCTTTTTTTACAAAAGCAATATCTCCGAATTTATCAATATATCTTAATCCATGATTACTTTCATCTGGCTCTGTAATTTCTGAAAAATCACCACTTTCCCAATCAAATTTTCCTGAATCTACAATGACTCCTCCTATTGAATTACCATGTCCTCCTATGAATTTTGTTGCAGAGCTTGCAATTATATCTGCTCCATATTTTATAGGTTGAGTTAGATATATTCCACAAGTGTTATCTACAATAAATGGGATATTAAAACTATGTGCAATATCTGCAAGCATCTCAAAATTACATATATCTAATTTGGGATTTCCAATAGTTTCTGCATAAATTGCTTTTGTCTTCGATGTTATTTTGTCTTCTATATCCTCTTTTGAGGCATTTGATGGTATAAAATTAACATGTCTACCTAATTTTTTCAAAGTATGTCTGAAAAATGAATAAGTTCCACCATACAAATTATCAAGTGATAGAATTTCATCTCCAACTTTTGTAAAATTAAGTATTGTCAAACTTATTGCAGCCATACCTGAAGAAGTAGCTAATGCAGCTTTTCCACCTTCTAGTTGTGCCATTCTATTTTCAAAAACATCTGTTGTAGGATTCATCAACCTCGTATATATATTTCCAAACTCTTTT
>CAYQAE010000009.1:0-34232 GCA_964415445.1 uncultured archaeon
TCAACTATCCTTTCAGCTGATTTACCATCCCATAATTCAGGAATTTTTACTTCTTTTTTGTTTTTTTCTAATATTTTATTACATTCTTTAATTATTTTGTTAGTATCTGACCCTACAAGTACATTAGTTCCTTCTTTTATTGTTGAGGGTTTTTCGGTAGTTTCTCTAAGTGTAATGCATGGAATCCCTAAAATTGTAGTTTCTTCTTGTACTCCTCCTGAGTCTGTCAAAACTATTTTTGAATTTGAAACTAATTGCATGAAATCTAAATATCCTAAAGGTTCTATTATCCTGAAGTTTTTCATTTTCTTTATTTTTTCATTTAATCCAAATTTTTCTAGATTTTTCTTAGTACGTGGATGGATTGGATAAATTATTTGGTTTTGCTCCTGGATCTTGTTTAATGCTTCTAAAATATTTCTTAATTTATTAGGGTCATCAACGTTGCTTGGCCTATGCAAAGTGACTACAAAATATTCTTTTTTCCTCATATTTAATTTTTGTAAAATTTTTGACTTTTTGGATTTTTCTTTCATGTTTAATAGCGTATCAATCATCACGTTTCCAACAAAAAAGATTTTATCTTTTGAGATACCTTCTTTTGTCAAATTTTTTATACCTGATTTTTCTGTTACAAATAAGTAATCACTTATCTGGTCAGTTAAAATTCTATTTATCTCTTCAGGCATTGTTCTATCAAAACTTCTGAGTCCCGCTTCTATATGGGCAATAGGTATATTTAACTTTGAAGCTGCCAATGCACAAGCAATTGTAGAGTTAACGTCTCCTACAACAATTATTAAATTAGGTTTTTCTCTTAATAAGACAGTTTCAAATTTTATCATTATTTTTCCTGTCTGTTTTGCATGAGTATCTGAACCTATTTCTAACCAAATATCTGGATTTGGAATTTCTAATTGATCAAAAAAAATTTTTGACATCTTTTCATCATAGTGTTGGCCTGTATGGACTAAAATTTGATTAATATGTGGATATTTATTTATCGCCCTAATAATGGGGGCAATTTTCATAAAATTTGGCCTTGCTCCTGCGACTATAATAATTTTCATTTTTTGTAATTATTATATCACCAAATTAGGATTTATAAATTTTGTATATGTACAAAAATATATTAATCTTCAATTAAGAGGTAATTATTGTGAAAATTTTATTTCATCTTGGTCATCCTGCTCATTTTCATTTTTTTAAAAATGTGATAGATGTTTTATTAAAAAAAAATCATAAGGTATTTATCTTAATCAAAAAGAAGGATATATTGGAAAATTTACTTAAAAAAACATCTTTTGATTATATCAATATTTTACCAGAAGGTAGAAAAAATAGTAAATTAGGTATTACATGGGGTATTATGAAAAAGAATTGGAAATTGTTTAAATTTTGCCTAAAAAATAGACCGGATATTCTTATTGGTACATCAGTTGAGATTACTCACGTTGGGAAAATTTTGAAGATTCCTTCACTTGTAACGAGAGAGGATGATTATTATATTGGATTTTTATTTAGTAAATTAGCATATCCGCTAGCTTCTAATATTATTGCTCCCACTACTTGTAAAACAGGATCTAAAGATGATAAATGGGAAAAAAAGACTATCCACTACAGTGGATTTCATGAACTTGCTTATTTACATCCAAAAAATTTTAAACCAGATATTAATATAGTTAAAAAAAGAGTTGATTTATCTCGTCCTTTTTTTATATTGCGCTTTTCAAATTTAAACGCACACCACGATAAAGGAAAAACAGGTATCACGCCTAAAATTGCCGAGAAGATAATTTCAATCTTGGAACGAAAGGGAAATGTTTATATTACATCTGAACGTAATCTAGAGTCAAAATTCGAAAAATATAGAATTAAAATGCCTATAGATTTAATTCATCATGCTTTATTTTTTTCTGACATGTATATTGGAGATAGTCAAACAATGGCAGTTGAATCAGGTATCTTGGGTACTCCTTTTATACGCTTCAATGATTTTGTTGGTGAAATAGGTTGTTTGAATGAATTGGAAAATACTTACAAGTTAGGGTTTGGTTTTAAAACAACCCAAGTTGAGGAGATGATTAAAAAAATCAGGGATTTATTAGATACTACTAATTTAAAAGAAATTTTTAAAAAACGCCGTCAAAAGATGTTTTCAGAAAAAATAGATGTTGCTTCCTTTTTGGTTTGGTTTATTGAAAACTATCCTAAGAGTCAAAAGCTAAAATTATATGACAAAGCTTTATTTGAAAGTATAAAAGAAGGTAATAACTATATATCATAAATAATGAGATAATAATAATGAATGAACATAAATTCTATTTTTTGTCAACAGGAAGATGTGGTACTAGCTTTTTATCAAAGATATTTCAGAAATATTATCCTGAATTGGGAATTAAGCATCAAGAAAAATGGTCAAGATTGATTAATATTGTCGGAAATTTACCTATATCCAAAAAATATTCTTTTTTTTTAATAAAAAAAATATTTTCACTTACCAATACTCATTATTTACCTCAAAGCACTATAGATCCTCTTAAATCAATTTCAATTGCTAAATTATTATCATACAAAAATTTGAATATTGAAAAATATAAAATAGTGCATTTAGTTCGGGATCCAAGAACATTCGTTGCCTCTTTTATGAATTGGAAGGAATTAAGTTATAAAAAAAAGATTTTGCACAATTTTATTCCTTTTTGGATGCCTAAATATAGGTATACCAATAATTTGCAGCCAATTAAAAAATCATTAGACAATAAATTCAAGGATTTTTGTTATGTATGGTATTCAAAAAACATTTTTTTTTATAATACATTTTGTAAACAAATTAATTATAAAATTGTTAGAATGGAAGATCTAATAGATGAAAATAAAAAGAATGAAACTTTCCAAGATTTAATTGATTTCTTGAATCTTCCTAATAAAGATTTTAATTATAATGAAATTTCTTCTAAAAAAGTAAACAAATCGAAAAAAATGTTTTTTCCTAAATCTAAAAATTGGCCAAATGAGTACAAAATGTTTCTGTATGATTTATGTGGAGGTTTAATGAAAAAATTCAATTATAATCCTTAATTGTATAATAAGTAATGATTAATGTTTCATTATTTGTTTTCCGATATTTTTAATTTTTTGAAAACATAATTCTTTGGCCCATCTTTTAAATGAGTCTGCCCATCTTTCAGGATGAGTTAATAGATAAATATTATTTAGCTTTTTAGATTTAATTAGATCTATTATATCATCAGTTGAATTAATATTAGAAATCTTGTTTTTTGAATTTGTAGTATCTTTTATTTTGTACTTTTTTTGGTCCCAGCACCTTCCAGTATCAGATAGATATTCAAATTCATCAAAATCAATTGAAAGATATGCTTCTGCTTTTATTCCAAATTTGCTGAAATCATATCTTTTCCATAAATCTCTGTTATCAAATTTAGATAATGGATTTCCATGCATGCAAATAGTTTTTATTTCAAAATATTTTCTCATTTTTTTCAATTCAGCTTCAAATAACTTAATAGCAATTTCATAGTTTCCTTTAGCTTTATCTAATGTTTCGTAGTGGTAACCAATTTCATGGCCTAAATCGGATATTTTTTGGATATATTTTAGATCAAATATTTTGGGTTTCATCCTAAAGTAATAAGTTGAAGAAATTCCAAATTCATGTTCTATTTTAGCCATTTTAAAAGAATATTTTGAGTTTTTATCTATATCATGTCTGATAATTACAATATTTTTCTTGGATTTGTTTTTAATATATTTATCAATTGTTAAAATCTTCAAATTCGATTGAGTCAGTGTTTCAAGCAATTCTTTATACTTATTTAGTGTAAAGTCCCTATTCATTATTTTTACCCTTAAATTCATGCTTATGGTCTATATGAATGGTACGGTTGATATTTTAATTTTCTAAATTTATTTAAAAGTTCAATATATATTAAAGTAACTAATAAATGACTCTACAAACTCTATACTTTCTGGGTAAAGCCATGAATTCAGGAACAAAAAAGAATAACTGAATAAAAAGTTTAAGTACTTATTTGAATTTTTATTAAGGAGTAAATATATTTTTTTGGTCAGCCAAAGTCCACTTATGATTACAGGGATTACTAATTCGAAGCAATATCTAGTTACGTAAATATTACTTTTTACTATGATTAGAAAATTAAAGACGAATATTAAAAAAAATAATTGAGTTTCTATTCTATTTCTATTAAAATAAACAAATAATATTACACATGAACACAAAAAAGAACCAAAATAATCTTCTGTAAATAAAAGGTGATAATAATTAAAAATAATATAATCTATACTTCCCTCTATTTTAAAATTAAAAAAACTTAGATTTTCTAAATTTTCAGATGTAAAAATTATTTCTAATATATTTGTAAAACGAAATAAAAATATTAGGACCCCTGAAACAAAAATTAATATTGTCTTTTTTATATCGATTTTTGATCTATTTTTTAAAAATTCCAAAAAGAAAATACTTGCAATAGCTGTTAAGACCGTCGGACGTGTTAAAAAAGCTAATAAAGAAAATAAAGTAATCTTTATATTATTATTTTGATTTTTTATCCTATATTCAAGGAAATAATAAATTAAACACAATTCAAAAAAGAAAGCAGGAACATCAGTAAGTGCTAATAAAGATAGGTCTGTGAATAACCAGTAGGTTGTAAAAAAAATAGTTCCAATTGTACTTTCGATTTCAGAGAATGATAATAATTCAAGAAGCTTATAAAAATATATTACACTTAGTAAACTAGTTATTAATGGAATAAAAAGCATTACAATTGTATTTGGATACATGATATAAAATAAAGCCGAAAATAAAGGATAAACTGGTCTTCTTTCAACTATAATATCTTTATTTGATTCTTCTCCCGAAAAGTACTTTGTCATTTCATAATATCTATATGAATCAGGAGTAAATCCAGAATACTCTTCACCTTCAGAATTTTCTTTAGAATGTAATCCATAGAACAATACTTCTGAAAATATCCATAAAAACCAAAATAGAATTACTATGGTCAAAGCTAATCTTTTTTTTGACTCCATAAAAAAACCTTTTTTACTTACTTTTTTAATTTTTTTATTAACTATAATTCTGATGATAATAGAAACGCTTCGAATAATTATAGGATCAATTTTTTTATTAATTTTACCTGGTTATTCTTTGTTATTTGCAATTAGATGGAGATATGATAATGAGATTGAAAAATGGGCTCTTATTTTTGTTTCTAGTTTAGGTTTAATTATCTTGAATGTTTTGTTGTTAGATCAAACTTGGGAAATTAGCTTTATTCCTATTATTACATATATTTCACTTTTTATCTTATTTTTTTTGATCATAGGTAGCTTAAGATATATAAAAGAAGGACCAATAGTTTCTAATATAAAAACTGAAGAAAAAATTACTCCCGAGCAAAATAAAATTTATAATTCTATTATTTTTTCATGTATTTTAGGTATAATATTTCTTTCAGTTTTTATTATATTGGCAAGACCAGATGATGAAAAATTCACTGAAATTTATTTCTATCAAGAAAAATTAAAATTAGATAACAATGAATTTGAATATTTGGGATATTCTGGAAAAGTTGATTTTTCTGATAGTGATATTTCGGTTTATTTAGATTTAGATAATAATTCCATCTTCTCTTCATCAGAATTAGTCTATTTTGAATCAAATTATATGCTCCTAACTCAAGAGACGTTTGAATTAAACAATACTGATTGGCATATTGC
Source organism: uncultured archaeon (assembly GCA_964415445.1). GTDB lineage: Archaea > CAYQAE01 > CAYQAE01 > CAYQAE01 > CAYQAE01 > CAYQAE01. Next base: position 5,764 of record CAYQAE010000009.1, read on the forward strand.
TGATGTATCTCATGATGAAATTTTAATAGCTAATTATCCAGTAGGAGAATTAGGTAGTAATTATTCTTTTAGTTTTGTTATATCTAATCATAGAGGAGAACCTTACAACTATACCTACTCAATAAAAGTATCTGATGATACAATTTTATCCAAAGTAGTGGCTTTAGAAGATAAAACTCGCATTTATGTCACCTTCCCAACATCTGAAACAAGCGGAGAAGATAAAATATCTATTGAATTAGATACAGGTGAGTCTATCCATTTTTGGGAGAGATTTAGTCTACTTTATTTTTATGAGAGAGCCGTAACCTTAGAGAGTTATCAACAAGAATTAAATCTTACAAACGATTCATTCAAATTTTTTGGATTAAATGGATCAGTAAATAATTCAACTGAGATTAATAAACTAGTTTATATAGATCTAAATAATAATTCAGTTTATGATACATCAGAATTAGTCTATAATTTTACAGGCACAAATATATCTGTGCAAGAGACTTTTGTAGTTGAAAATAGTAGTTGGCATATAAAAAATGTTACAGAAAATAAAATAATTTTTGCAAATTATCCAACCACAAAAGTAGGGATTAACTATACATTTAGCTTTATTATAGAAAATCGAGAAATTGGACCCAGAAATTATACTTATACTGTTAAAGCTACTGATGATACTATATTGGAAGATAAAGTATTTGTAGAATATAAAGAGAAAGTTACAGTGACTTTTCCAGTCACTGAGACTAATGGATCAGAAAAAATATATGTCACCCTAGATTCTTCTGAGCAAATCTATTTTGAAGAACAATCTTAATATTATAATACTATAACAAGCAGACCAATAATTAAAGTTATAGCATATAATATCATAACTACTTGTTTTTCTGTTAGTCTAAAATAATAAGGAAAAGTCCATTTTAGAGTAAGTGGGTTTGGAACCTCTAAAGTTCCATCTTCATTTACTTTTCCAAATTTAACATGATGAATCCCAGCTAAGATCCAAAATGCATATAACAAAAAATTAACAATATGTGGAGCTAAAACTAAGGTTCCATAATATTCAATATTTTGTAAAACCACAAATCCACCAATTGCAGCACCTAGCATGTGGGTGCCAATATTTCCTGCAAATATTTTTGAAGGATAGGTGTTGTATGCCATAAATGTAGTTGCAGCTACAAATATAGGTAAAATTAGAACTGCTTCGTTTGTTCCACTAATATCAAATGATTTTACCACTAAAATAGATAGTATTATACAAGATAATCCTATAGAGAGTCCATTAAATCCAGCAAGCATATTAACTAAATTTGCTGCAATCATAATAAATATGGGTGCAATTATATAACAGTACATCCAACCATCAATTGTCCCTATTATAGGGGCATCTAATACGTTTCCCTCAACCACTAAAGCTATAGGTAGATCAATGAAATATAAAATTGCTATTTTAAACCTTCTTTTGAGAAATAAAACATCATCAACTAGGCCAAATAGAGCATTTGAGATTAATATTAGATAAAATATAAGTATTTCAAAATGCTCACTATAGGCTAGAAAAACTAGAGGAAGAGAGACCAAAATACCTATTAATATCGGTATACCACCCATAGTAGGTATATTTGGTGTATCTTTCTTATACATATCTTTTACTACGAATTTGGATCCTCTTTTGTATGCAAATTTTATAAAATAGTTTGTAGAGATAAAAGTAACAATAGCTGTTATTATTATAATTACAAATACCAGATAATCCAATTTTAAGCCTCAAATCACATATAATAATTCTAATTGTCTTTTTTGTTATAGGTTGTAAAGTTTCTTTTAAGGTTATCTTCTATCTGAAGATATATGGAAGAAAAAAATAAAATAAAATTCATAGACTTTTTTCTAATTGTTTTTGCAATTTTATTTTCATCAATTACTTTTTTTTCATATTTTTTCCATTATTATTCTGTAACTATTAATTATTTCGTCTATTTTACGTTTTTTTTAATTTTAATTACTTTATTAATAATTTTAACATTAAAAACAAGTATAGATATTTCAAAACAATCCATACCTATTTTAATATTCATTTTTGCTCTTTTTCTAAGGTTTTTTCTACCTCTCCAATATGTATTTACAGGTACAAATATCGATGGAGCACGTCATCTAGATTATATTTATTCTTTATATGAATCTTCGGGATTAAAAGGAGAAGGTACATTAAAAAATATGCAAGGATATCCTCCAGGATATCATCTATTAGTTTCTTTTTTTTGGAATTTGTTTGATACTCAAAATTTGTATTTTGTAATGGGTATACCCGCTTTTTTTAGCTCTTTATCTGTTTTAGCAATTTATTCTACAACAGAACATATTTTTGATCATAAAGCAGCAATGTTTGCTGGATTTTTTGCAGCAATTTCAAGACCACTTATCTATATGCTCTTGTATTCTTATTATCCACAAACTGTAGCTACTACATATATTAGCATACTTTTGCTCCTTTTTGTAATGTATCTAAAATCTCATAACTATAAACTATTTTTTGTAATTTTATTTGCATTAGGTGCAAATTTAATAACATATGATCCTATCTTTACTTTGATATTTATAATTTGCATTTTGTTTTGGACTTTAACTACAAAATTATTACATAAGGCTTATTTTGTAATTCTAATCTTTTTTGGAACATTTTTACTTTCCTACCCGTATTTAGCTGATGAATATATCCAAGAAGGTACAAATAAGTATGTTTTAGATGAATTTAAAGACAAATTGTTTGAAAATAGTGATTTTGAATCCCAAGCTCATCAAAATTTAAATTTAGAGGTTTCTTTCAATACTATTTCCTATTTTATGTTAATTACTTCATTTTTAGGTCTGTTTGTTTTATTTAAAGAAAGAAGTAGTTCTCATTTAATTGTAGCTGAGATGTATATAATTTATTTTTTAGCTTTGATATTCACAGAAACCTTGATTGTAGATCATTACATATCATTTAAAATAGCATTATCTTTTTTTCCAGTTTATATTACTTCAGGGGTCTTTTTTAGTTTTCTTTATTCTAAAATAAATATAATTTCACCTTCTACTTACCTAAAAAAAGCTTTATCATTATTAATTTGTTTTTCTTTTTTAATATTAGCTCTACTTCCTCAATATTTTGAATTAAATCAAATTGATGACTATATCTATGATTTTGATCCATATCTACCCCAAACTTATATGGGAATAAAAGCTGCAGTAGATTTTCCTCAATCTTTAAGTGAAGAAGAATTAAATGCAGCAAAATATATACATGATAATTTTAATAATTCTGAGTCATTTTTGCTAGCTCATTCTGATACTTTAGTTACAAAGACACTTACAGAAGGGTATATGACTGCAATATCTCATCATGAAATTTTTTATGATCATAGTGATTATAATTATACTCTAATTATAGATAAAAAAATACCTAATAATTTGCAAGATTATAATAATTTAGCAATAATCTCAGAAAATGATTCTAGGTATTTTAGTAACTCATATATTTCATCTACTAATTTTAAAATATTAACTTTAAATTATAAGCAATATAATACTACTGAAGTAGATATATATTCTACATTTCAATTTTTTGGATCTAATAATAAAAATTATATTTACAATCCTTTTTTAGAAATTCAAAATTCAACTCATTTTATTAGAAAATATATAGACGAGGGTAATTTTTCACAAAAACCTAAATATTATGAAAGAGGCGTATCCAATTCTTTATCTTTTGATTTAATTTCTGGAAATTATAGTGTTTATCGAGGATGTGAAGATTATGGAATTTTTAATTCAACTTTAGAAAATTATACTTTGTTAGGTGAAAAATTAGAATATGTATCAAGTTTTGAAGTTTTATAATACAAAACCAACAAATAAAACATAATTATTATTCGTATTGTAACAATTATATACAGAGAAATTCCTTTTTCTATCTCTAAAGTATATGCATAAAATATAGGATAATCTAGATAATTAAGTATACTTAAAGCAGATAAAATTAAGATATCTTTTTTTTCTTTAATTAAAAATATTGAAAATGGTATCAACCAAATTAGCCACTGAGGAGAATAAAATTTCGAAAATAGTATAAACCAAAGAATTGAAAACGCAGCCGCAGATAAAAATTGATCTAAACCTTCTATTTTTACAAATACCAAATAAAAAACAATTGAAAATTGTAAAAATGTAAATAAAACATTTCCTATGACAATTGAGCCTAGATTTATCTCGCCAAATGAATCATATCCAGTTGCATAAACAATCACTCCTGCAATACTCTCTCTGTTATATTCTCTTTTTGAATGAAATTTATAGGTATCTAAAATGTTATCTATCGATACAGTAAGTAGAGTAGGAAGTAAAATAAAAAATGATGATATTGCTAAAATTAAAATGGGTTTAGAGTAGGTTTTTTCCCTAGATCTGTGTAATTTTAGAAAAAGCGGAAACAATAAAATCGCATACCATTTTGTCCATATTGCTAAAGTTAATGTAAAAAAACTTAGTAGATGCTTATTTTTTAAAAATAAATATATACTCAATAATATAAATAAGGCAGGAAGTGCATCATATCTGTTTATTGAAAAATAAAATGTACCTGGCAATAGATATAAATATGTGTAGTTAATACTTTTATTCATCAATTGAAGTATTTTTGAAATGACCACTGTCAAAAAAAATGTTATAATGGAACTCATTATTCTAAATAAAATAATATAAGTCTCCAAATTATCTGTAAATAAAAGTGGCAATGCAAAATAATATACTGCAATTTGTGGATATTCTATTATTTCTTCTTTGTATGGATATTTATTATTTTGCAACCAACTGCTTCTTTGAAAATATACTTCTATATCTCCTCTATCTGATATTGAATGTAGGTCATAACCGAAAAGACCTATATTTTCATATTTGCACATAATCGCAGTAAAAGTTGTTATATATACTGCAGAAAATAAAATCAAAAAGAAAAAAGAATTTTTAAATTTCTCTATTCGCATCTTCAATAGCTTTTTTCATATCTTTTCTATATTCATCTAGCTTTTTAGCTAGATCTGAATTATTAATTGCTAAAATCTCAATAGCATAAATTGCTGCATTTTTCGCGTTATTTATCCCCATACAAGCTACAGGAATCCCCGGTGGCATCTGAACTATTGACAATATCGAATCTAGGCCATCTAATTTTACATCAACTGGAACTCCAATTATTGGTTTATTAGTCTTTGAAGCTAAAACTCCAGGTAGATGCGCAGCTAATCCTGCAATTGCAATATATACATCGTAATTTTTTTTCACAATTTCATCAATTTTTTCAGGAGTCCTATGAGCTGAAGCTATAATTAGATCATTTTCAACTCCAAACTCATCTAATACATCTTTTGATTTTTTTCCTATCTGTAGATCACTTTTTGATCCTATTATTGTACATATTTTCATATTTTAGCACCTTTGAACTTTTTAGAAAATAATAAATGAAATTTTTATATTTATCGTATGCTAGCTTATATTTTGTGAAGTTTTATGAAATATTCACAAACATGTCCAAAATGTGGAGGCCAGGATTTAAGGAATCGAGAAGTATCCATGTCAACAAGCTCGCTTAATAAATCCAATTATGTATTTGAAAGTTATATTTGCGTAAATTGTAAATATACAGAGTTTTATCTAAAATTTGCAGGAGTTTAAAAACATCTGGGCTCAAACATTGGCGAGGGGCGTATTATTTGGCGCTCGATGCCCGTAAACATATTTTGTTGGGTAAAGCTTAGTTTGGTAGAGCGCCAGGCTCATAACCTGGAAGAAGACACCAATCGTGCTTCTGGGGATCGGTCAGGGGTTCAAACCCCCTCGGGCCCACCATATACTTTTTGATTTGGATTAATTTAAAATAGATTCTTTTTATAATTAATAGTTTAGTTGAAAATATTTTTTGAATTTTGGCATAAATTTTTTACAGTTGTCCTACAAAAGCAAAATATAATATTTATCATGGTGATAATATTATGGCAGATGAGACTTCAGATAGGGTACCTACAGGTATTCCAGGATTAGATGATATGTTAGAAGGTGGACTCCAAAGAGATGGAATTTATCTTCTAGCTGGTGATACAGGTGCTGGTAAAACAATTTTTTCTTCACAATTTTTATATGTAGGTGCAGTCAAGTATGATCAACCAGGTGTTATGATTTCACTCGAGGAGAGATCAGAAGATATTAGACGTAATCTTACAAAATTTGGTTGGAATTTTGAAAAATTAGAAGAATATGGAAAAATTGTAGTAGCTGATATCCCCCGATTTAGGAAATTAGTTGCAACTGATAAAGAGACAACATCAGGGGGTCTTATGACATTTGAACAACTCCAAAAATTCATAAAAATGTGTGTAGATGCAACAAATGCAAAAAGGCTAGTAGTTGACTCTCTCACTGCAATTGGTATTTTATATGAATCAAAATCACATTTTAGACAGGATTTATTTAGGTTTTTTGAATTTATAAGAGATTTAGGATGTACTACTTTAGTTACTACAGAACTTTTAGAAGCTTCCACCGGAATTAGTCGATTTGATTGTGAAGAATTTCTAGCTCAAGGAGTAATTGTTATAAGATATCAAAAAGCAGCAGGAGATTATAGAAGAACTGTAACTATTAGAAAAATGCGAGGAACAAATCATGGATCAAAAGTATCTCCACTTGATATATCCCCAGATGGTATGGTCGTTCATCCTGAAGAGAAAGTATATGAATAGATTTTAATTTTGGCAGATTATATCTCTATCTATCAATCTATAGTAGATGCAGTAGTTAATTCAGCTAAAAATTTATTGGGTCCAGATACTACAGAAGCTCTTATTGAAAATGCTTTAGAAGAATCTAGACTCGATCCGTCTTTATTTAAAATAAAAGAAGCTTCTTTGATTTTATCCTCATCTAACGTTGATGAATTAGGAGATAATTTGAATTCATTTCTAGAAAGCTTTTCAAATTCTTTAAGTGAAGCTATAAATCCATTAATTGTCTCGAATTTGCTATCTAATAAAATTAAAGATACTGTAGAGAAACAGGATATAGAGGAAAAAATTAAGAAATTAGGATTAGATAAAAAACTTTTAGTTTTAGATGGTATCATAAAGAAATAGTTTTTTGCTCATTTTAAAATATTAGGATATTCTTTTTTATAAATATAGACATTTAGAGGTAGGTTGTGTTAAGTTTATATATTATGTCCATCTAACTATATATAGGTGCGGCTGTGTATAGTTATCACGAAAACGTGAAGCGAACATACGCGGCCCTAATTGAGCTAGATTTGTGATAGTGACCTTAGGGCCACTGAACGAGAATATATTTCCTCGTTCCGAGCTTTGAATTAAAGTAACTTGGCGTTAGCGCCAAGGGTTGAGAATCACGATCCTTAACCATACTTTCCACTCTCCTTATAGGAGACATATGACTATTCTCCATTTTATAGGTATGGAGCCTAGCATGTAGATATGCCAGACTCCAGTTCGCTCTTTTCTAAAAAAGCATCTGAGACAGAAGAGTTACTCAAGCTCTGTTCCTTTTTGCAGATTTCCACAAAAAGGCGATATCCCAAAATATTTTTTTTATCCTAAATCATTAAAAAAGTTATTCAGGTTTTTTCTTTTTTCCTTATTTTGTACATTTTTTTAAAATTAAACCATCAATTTATGTATCATTTTTTTTTATAAGTGTAGTCTTTTTTTAAAAATTCATTTCAAAAATTACAATTATTTCTCTTATATTATATCATTGAAATTTTTTTGCAGGTAATTTATGCTACCAGGTTTTTTTGAAATTTTGTTTTCAAAAATTAGTTTAGCAATATTTGTAATTTGATCAATTGATCTCTCTGTTGTGTCTATTTCATTAACTTTATCTATTTCATGGATTTCTATTGCTTCAGACAAGCATACATCAAGTATTTCTGATTCTATGTTTTCTTTTATCTTTTTTCTGCTATAATTTCTTTTTGAGAGTCTTTTTTTAAGTTTTTTTGGGTTACATCTTAAAACCACAACTTTATCTGCATCTTCATAAATATGTGAGAAGTGACCTTCAATTAGAATATCTCTTTTTTTTTCTCTGCATAATTCATTTAGATGATTGATTACTTTTTTTTCATCTGCAACTTTAGTATCATCTTCTTCTGATAAAAATAATTTATGCTTCTTTATCTCTTCATTGAGGTGAACCACAAAATAATTTTTAGATAATTTTTCTGATACAGAAGTCTTTCCAACACCAGGAGTTCCAGTTAATAAAAAAACCTTATTTTCCAAGTTTTTCATCTCTAAGATCAATAATATGATCAGTCTCAGGCCCTGTGCTAATTAGAGTTACTGGTACTTTTAGAGTATCTTCAACTTTTTTTACAAATGCTTTCATCTTATCTGATAGATCTTCAAATTTTTTTGTGCCCATATAACTTTGGTCAAAATAATCTATTCCTGTAATTCCAATCTGTGTTGCTCCATTTATCATGGCGGCTCGCTTCATCATATCCCAATCAGGCAGTCCTATCCTCCTAGATCTTCCTGTTACTGTTCCAAACTCTTCAATTTTTCTTTTTTTTGCTTCCTCTGGTGTTAATTCATTTTTAAATGGCCCTTCTCCAACTCTTGTTGGAAAACACTTAAATATTACAATTACTTGATCTATCCTCGCTGGGCCTACACCAACATCTGCAGCAGCAGATGATGCAGTAACATCCTTTGAAGTACAATATGGATATGTCCCATGATATAATGAAAGTCCAAAACCTTGACTATTTTCTATAAAAATAGGCTTTTTATCATCTAGTTCTAAATTGAGCTCAAGTGGAACATCTGTAAGATATGGTTCAAGTTTTGGTATCTCTTTTGCTAATTTCGCTTTTCTGTTTATTCTCTCTACATTTGCTGGTCCACATCCTGTTCCAGTTGATCCAATTTTTTCTTTAAGATGTGATGAAGATTTATCCTTTTCAATATGTTTTTTTTCAATTATTGAACAATTATAATCTATACCAACTCTTCCTTCTGAATTTGTAAGTTTAATTTCATCTAATATTACATCAGGATTAATTAATACTCCAGGGCCTATCAAAAGTCTAGCTTTGTCATAGACAAAACCACAGGGTAGCATTCTAAGTCCATACTTTTTTCCATCTTTATATACAGTGTGTCCTGCATTAGGCCCAACTCCTCCTCTTGCAATTATATTTGGATTATCTTTATGTGCTAGATATGCAATTACTTTTCCTTTACCTTCATCTCCAAAATTTCCACCGACTACAATTGTGCAGGGCATTTTTATCTTCTCCAATATTTTTCGCTATTAATATCATTTATAAAAGATTTTGTGGATAATTTATAAATAAAGATATGGCATGCTACATATAACCCGCCTTCTGTATAGGCTAAATTGCCCAAAAGCATTTACCTTAGCGGACTACCTACTCTCATGCAGATAAATCATCGAGTTTTTTTGTCCTTGCTCCATGCGAGACAGCCGTTTCACCTTAGCCATATATCAACTCAAAAATTTATTGTCTTTTGTTGCCAAAAGACTTTTTTTATCATAGTTATTGATATATGGGAGTTCGTTTCTGCTCTGGAGCTAAGCATTCCTGCTTGTACCTTTAGGTACCGCACATCTGCAGGAGGGCGGAGTTTCCTCAGTCTGACCGAAAGCTTTTCTGTAGCATGCCTATTACATACTTCTATTTAGGTTTAAAATAAGTTTCTATCTAAATAAGGATTGTTTTAATTTCTCTATTTTTTCATCTATTTCATCTGAATTTGCATTTTCTAAGTTTATTGAGCTTAGATTTTTATTCAATTTTTTCTTTAAATTTTTTTTATCTTTTTGAGAAATCTCACTTTTATTTAGTATATTAAAAGTATTATTTTTTAATCTAGAAATTAAAGATTTAAGATATGATCTTGCTAGATCAAATTTAGAATATATCTCTTTTAGCTCTTGTGCAAAATCAAATAATAAGTTTAATTTGGTATTTAAATTTTTTACAGTCTCTATATCTTTTAGATGCTTTTCATAAGTTATAAGATCAGAAAAATCTTTTTTTATCTTATATTTATTTTCAAAAGGAGCATTTAGGGTGTTTAGATCAACTGTAAAATAATTGGGAGTAATTTCAACTTCCAATCTTCTGGAAGTTGAAATTTTGTAAAATTTTTTTTGGATAGATTTTTGTGGACTATAAAAAGATTCAAGTATTCCATATGTTTCCATATTATCTAAATGTCTGCTTATTGCTGATCTATTTACTTTTAATTGATTTGAGATTTCACAAACGTAGCTTTTTTCTTGTGAAAGCATATTAAGTATATTTCGTCTAGTTAAATTTCCAAAAACATCTAAAAATTCGTTTATTCGTTGATTTTGACTCATCAATTTATTTTTAAATTATACGTTAACCTTTTAAACTAATGCCACTTTTTGTGGCATATTGTAAAAAAGATATAAGGTGATATTAATGTCGTATTTAGCTGGACAACCTATTTTTGTATTAAAAGAAGGAACTCAAAGATCAAGAGGAAAAGATGCACAACGTTCAAATATAACAGCCGCAAAAGTAATTGCTGAAACAGTAAAAAGCACATTGGGTCCAAAGGGAATGGACAAGATGCTTGTAGATAACTTGGGAGATGTAGTTATCACTAATGATGGTGTAACTATATTAGATGAGATGGATGTTGAACATCCAGCAGCAAAAATGATGGTAGAGATTGCAAAAACTCAAGAAGATGAAGTAGGCGATGGTACAACATCTGCAGTTATTTTAGCAGGTGAGCTTTTGAAAAAAGCAGAAGAATTACTAGATCAATCTATCCACCCTACAGTTATAACAAAAGGTTATCAACTTGCTGCAAAAAGAGCACAAGAAGTTTTAGATGAAATTGCAGATACAATTACCCCTGAAGATAAAGAGGCTTTGAAAAAAGTAGCAATGACTAGCATGACAGGTCGAGAAGCTGAAGTTGCCAAAGAAATATTAGCAGGATTAATTGTAGATGCTTTAGTAGCTGTTGCAGAAAAGACAGATTCAGGATATGATATTGACATTGACAACATAAAAACAGAGAAAAAAGAAGGCGGTAATTCAGAAGATACTGAATTAATTAGAGGAGTAGTTATAGATAAAGAAGTAGTTCATCCTGCAATGCCAAGAAGAGTCTCAAATGCAAAAATTGCTTTACTAAATTGTGCTCTAGAAGTTAAAAAAACAGAAACTGATGCTAAAATAAGTATATCTTCTCCAGATCAACTACAGTCATTTTTAGATGAAGAAGAAGCATTATTGAAAAAAATGGCAGACAAAATCTCAGATGCCGGTGCAAATGTAGTGTTTTGTCAAAAAGGAATTGATGATTTAGTACAACATTATCTAGCAAAGAAAAATATTTTAGCAATTAGAAGAGTTAAAAAATCAGATATGGAACTTCTATCAAGGTCAACTGGTGGAAAGATAGTAACAAGAATTGATGATTTATCAAATGATGATTTGGGAAAAGCAGGAGAAGTTGAAGAGAAAAAAGTCTCAGGAGATGAGATGACTCATGTTAAAGATTGTGTCAATCCTAAAGCAGTCACATTATTGGTTAGAGGCGGAACAGAACATGTTGTTGATGAAGTCGAGAGAGGGGTTAAAGACGCAATAAAATCAGCAAGTGTAGCTTTGTCTGTTGGTAAAATATTGGCAGGTGGCGGAGCTTCTGAAATTGAATTAGCTAAAAAGTTAAGGGAATATGCAGAAAGTATAGGCGGAAGACAGCAATTGGCGATCGATGCATTTGCAGATGCGGTTGAAATTATACCAAAGACATTAGCAGAAAATGCAGGCTTAGATTCAATTGATGTTTTAGTCGATCTTCGATCAAAACATGAGAAAGGAAATAAATGGTTTGGAATCGATGTCTTTGAAGGAAAATCTGTAGATATGTTTAAACAAGATGTTGTAGAGCCATTAAATGTCAAAAAACAAGCTATAAAATCAGCAGTTGAAGCAACAGTGATGATACTTCGAATTGATGATGTAATATCTTCAAAAGGATCTTCAGGTGAACCTATGCCACAAGGTGGAGGAATGCCTCCAGGTGGAATGCCACCAGGCGGAATGTATTAAATAAACTCTAATTTTTTTCTTTTTTTAGATATTTTTTTGTGCAAAACAAATTTTATATTTGTATGTAAGAAAGTGTTTTTGTGGTCTTTTTGTGTGAAGATAAGGATAATTTTCTACCTTGGAAAAAAGTAAAAAATTGGGAATGTCAAAAATGTTCAGTATGCTGTTATCATTATTCTGTACCCTTAGCTGAAGATGAAGTTGAATATTTTAAAAAAATAAATCCAGATAATGTTCATGAAGGTAAAGATCAGTGGTATATGTACCATAAAAAGGGAGTGCCGTGTAAGTTTTTAAAAAAGACTGAGGAAGGAGAATTTTGTGGGATTCAAAATCATAAACCAATATCTTGTAGATTATATCCTTTTTATATTTCTAAAGTAGATGAAAAAACACCAAAAGATGCAATCTTTGAGTTAGATGGTGAAAAATTTAGTGTATATATCCCAACTTTTTGTAAAGGTTTAAAAAAAGGTAATAATATGGAAGAAGTAATTCCTGAAGCAATTTATATTTGGCAAAGAAAGGAGATACCTCAAAAATATACTACTTCAAGCAAATAGTGATAATTATGGAATGTTTAATATGTGGCGAAGAGACTAAAATGCCTGTATGTAAACGTTGTAGTAAATATTTTATTTCTCTAGTTGCTTTAATCACAGGTCTAGCTTTAGTTGGAATTTCTCTAGCTTATGGTCTAATTAAAGTAGGACTTTATTTCCTAGATCTACTTAAAGAAGCTGCAGCGCCAATTAAGTTTATTATAGGTCTTTTTGCAGGAATATTTTTTGTATTTATTTCAAAAAAACTTTCCAAAGAAAGTTAAATATCTACATTTACTATCTTTACATATTTCTTTGTATTTCCATCTCTTGTTACTTTAATTAATCCTGCTTTTTGTAGAGACTTTAGAGCTTTAGATATTTGTGAAGGATGTCTATTTAGTATACTTGATAGTTCCATAACAGTATGATTTCCATCGCATAGATCATAAGCTTCTTTTCTTACTCCAGTTAGAACTTCAGAATAATTTGAGATGATAAGATTTCTAAATTGCCACACTAACCATTTCAAACTTTTTTCAATGTTTTCAATCCTACTAAGAATTACTTCACCCAATGTAGCTTCTTTTTGTTCATCTGCATCTAATGCTTTTTTTATAGGCTCATATTCTGTATCCATAAAACCACCTTACATTTCACTATTTTTTCATAAAAAGTGTTAAATATAATCTTTTCGGTTATTTATCTAAAGCCTAAATTACAAAGATAGGTTTATAGTTTTAGTTTTTTAAAAAATAGATTTTAATCTCTTTATTTATACTTATAATTATTAAGTTTCTTCTGTTTTTATTTTAATTTTATAACAAAGATTTTTATAAATATCTAAAAAGGAAGAAACATGAAAATCTCTATCAACACCTTCAATAGTTTTAATATTTCTATTTATAAAATGCCAAAGTTCTTTTTCATCTTTTGCAAGTATTTGTAAAATTATATCATGATGTCCTGCCGCAGTGGCTACAACTTGGACTTGCGGATATTTAGCTAGCTTTTCAGCTATTATATCTAATCTTTTGGGCTCAACATTTAATCCTACCCATGCTTTTGCTTCATAACCTACTTTAGATGAATCTACAATCGCAGAAAAACTTAATATTATTTTATTTTCTATCATTTTTTTAATTCTAAAATGAACTGTGCTTGTTCCTATTCCTAACTTCTCAGCTATTTTATAATGCTGAATTTTGGCATCTTGTTGCAATAATTGAAGTATTTTTTTGTCTATTTCATCCATTGTAGTATCCTACTTTTTAAAATCATTAATAACTATTTTTGAATGTTGGATAAATTTTATCATATTTTGCTTTTTATAATAATTATTCAAAATTTTGTTAATTTATAGTTTTATTTCCGAAATATTTAAATAATATTAGATTATATTCATATATGATAAAAATGAATTTTACTTCAAAACCAAAATTATCTAGCTTATCTCAAGTTAGAGATATTCTTCAAAAAATTGCAGATTTAAGCAAAAAACAAGCTCAACTAGAGTATTCATTACTTTCTTATAATACTAAAGCCTAATTTGATAATTTATGCCCCCTACCCCCACTCTATACCTATAAGAGATAAATTCTCTTATAGGTATTTTTTTTATAAGAATATTATCAAATAAGATTTTGAAAAAATATGAAATCCTACAAATTTCGGTAAAGTTTATTATTTTTTGTGCATACATTGTATTGAGGATATTTAAATGTCAGAGGTAAATGATAATATATCACAAGAAAATAGTGAAGATGATTCACCAATTTCACCTTTTTTAATTGGTATCGGTGAAGGTGGAGGTAACCTTCTAAAAGAGATTCTCAAAAAAGACAAAAATAAACTTATTATGAAAGTAGTTCAAAATCGTTATCTAGCAATGAATACAGGGCCTGAATTAGGAAGTTTAGATATAAAAAACGATCATAAAGTTATGTATGGAATGACTGAGCAGGGTGCTGGAGGTGCTCCAGGTAGAGGTAAATCTCTCCTAAATGATGGTTGGAATACTATCTCCACAAAATTAAATGACTTAGGAGCACGTAAATGTAATCTTTTTGTTATCTTCACTGCTTTAGCTGGTGGTACAGGTTGTGGAGGAGTGCCACAATTAATTAAACATCTGAAAAAATCATATAATAATCCGTATATTTGCTTATTTGGAATTCTACCTTTTAAGTTTGAAAAAGGAGCAGATATGAATTTAATTTGGGCTTTAAATGAAATTATGTCTATTACTGATATAGAAAGAGCAGAAAAAAATCCAAGAACACTTTTATTTTTACTAAGTAATGAATACATGCTTCATAGATTAGGTAGAACTACAGAGGATACAGAATATAGTATAGACATTGCTAAAAAATTTTTTAAGATGGTAAATCCTATCGCTGCTAAAGTTATTCAATTAGTTTTGGCTCCAGGGCTTTTAGGATCTAAATTAAGCAGTGGAAGAGAAGTTCATAAAGTTGCAGATTTAATGGATTATGCAAATAAGCTAGATCCTATAGTTGTAGCTTGTATAAATGAAAATTGTAATTTTTCTGATTCAGAGAGTATAGAGTCACTCATACATACTACTTTAAGTGAGGCACGATATGAAGAAGAAAATTTTATTGGACCCACTGTTTATCTCGCACATCCTCCTGAAGCTTTTAAAGCTTTTTTTGTAGCTTGGGGCTCCCCTGACTTTGCAAATTTTTCTATTTTAGAAAAAATGCATGATATTTTAGAAGATGAACATAAAAATTATGTATTGGAGTCATCTGAAGATTCTATGATTATAAGTGGCAAGCCACCAAATCGTCTAATGATTATATTAGGAGCACCAAAGATAATTGAATTTTTATTTTGGATAAATAGTGCTTATAAAAAATTAGCTAAAGCTAGAAAATCTAGACGCTTAATTGAGAGGATGGAAGGCAATTATGTCTTAAATTTCAAAGACATGGCAAAAGCCTTAGTTCGGTTTGATAATTATATAAAACAATTAGATCAAGAACGAATTGATTCTAAAGAAGAATTTACATCAACAGAGGCGATGGCCGATATTAAAAGTTTTTTAGAAGATGGCGAGGATAAAATAAAATGAATGCAGTAGAAGGTCTAATTTTATTTTTTTCAATTGTGGCAGCAGTTTGCTCATTTTTAGTGTTTTATAAATTGTTTTTTTTAGAGGGAAAATTTTCTTTATCTAGATCAGAAGAATCCAAATCCAAAGAAGTTAGAAAAAAGAAAGAAGTTTTCATTATTCCTGCTCTTAGACAAATTTCAAGATTAATTGAAAATGAAGTATCAGTAATCAAAAGTAATAAGGGAGATGCAACTATCATCCAATTTTGGAATCAAGTTTATCTAAATTTAGCAAAAAGGATCTCATCTGAAGAAGAGGAATCAGCTCTATCTAAGGTAATTTCAAGCAATAAAAAAGAAAAATTAATTAAAGGTGGAGAATTTTTAGGATCGACTATATATTCTAAAATTATAAAACCACTAACTCTACCTTCTTTTATGCGAAGATATACAAAACTAGCTCAGATGACAAAAACACAACAAGTAGAAGATGAAATATTTGATATTATAAATTCAATCTCAATTGAGGCATTTTTGTATCAGATAAAAAAACCAAAAGAATCTCTGCAAAAAGATTATACTAAAGAACAGATGGATGAATTTTCATGGTCAAATCATAATTTAGATGCACATACATTAGGTATTATTAAAAATGCATGTCAAAAAGCATATCAAGAGAATTTAGAGAATTTAAAATCAAATGAATCAGATAATATAAAACTAGCTTCAATTAGTTTTATTTTAGAAATTACAACTATTATGGAAAAGTCAAAAATACTTATAAAACGTTTAGAATTGTTAAATAAATTTCCACCTACCTAAAATGAAATTTGTAAGTAACTTAGATGAAGCAGTTAGTCTTATTTTAGATAACAAAAGTTTCATCTATCCTACGGATACATTATACGGAATCGGTATAAATGCTTTGTATGAGAAGAATATCAAAAAGGTATATGATATAAAAAAAAGAGACATTACAAAACCAATATCTGTATCTGTTGGTAGCATATCTATGATAGATGATATTGCTTATTTTGATTCATCTATTTTTAAAAAAATTATTCCAGGTCCCTTTACCTTTCTTTTGTCTCCAAAGGATAAATTGCCTAAAATTTTGTATCAGAGGACAAAAAAAATAGGAGTTAGAGTGCCAGATCATCCCAAGCTTTTGGAGATTTTAAATAAGGCACAGGTTCCTATTACATCAACTAGTGCTAATATATCTGGAGGAAATATTCCAAAATCATTTAAAGAAATTGATAAAAGTCTAGTTGAATCTGTAGATTTTATATTGGATATTAAACCAACACCAAAAGGTGTAGGATCGACTATTTTAGATCTTGGAGATGGGAAAATTAAAGTTTTAAGAAATGAATTGTTTGATATAGATGAGTTATCCAATATTTTAGGTGTTTCTTTTGAAACCTGACGTTTATAATTCATATAAAAAAGCTGGAGAGATTTCAAAGAAAGCTAAAAAGTTAGCTAAAAATCTAGCCCAAGTAGATAGACCTATTTTTGAAATTGCAGAGAAAGTTGAGGGGAAAATAAAAAATTTAGGAGGCCAGCTAGCTTTTCCAATGAATATCTCAATTAATAATATTGCAGCACATTATACCCCAACAACTGGTGATGAGACTCTTATTCAAAAAGATGATATAATTAAATTTGATTTAGGAGTACATGTAAATGGATATATTGCAGATACTGCCTTTACTATTTATTTTGGTGGCAGTCCCCATCAAGAGAGACTTCTAAAAGCTGCAAAAGATGCTTTGGATAGTGCAATAAATATGATAAAACCAAGTGTTAGAGTAAATGAAGTAGGAAAAGAGATTCAATCTACAATTGAAGGTTATGGATTTAGACCAATTCGCAATCTCACAGGACATTCTTTAGATCAATTTAATTTACATTCAGGTGTTACAGTCCCCAATGTAGGGCAAAGTAGGGGTGCTAAATTGTCTGAAGGAGACGCGGTGGCGATTGAGCCTTTTGCTACAAATGGAGAAGGGTTTGTAAAAGATTCAGATACTGGATCAATATATAAGTTTCTAAAGAAGAGGCCGATAAGGTTTCCAAAAGCAAGAAAACTGCAAGATTATATTACTAAAAATTATAAGACCCTTCCTTTTGCAAAGAGATGGTTGGATAAGGAATATAAGGATTCAAAATTAGATTATTTTCTTAGGATGCTGACATCCCAAGGCGCTCTACATTTATTTAAAGCATTTGTTGAGAGACAAAATGGTTTAGTTTCTCAATTTGAACATACTTTAATTGTAACTTCAGATGGATGTGAGATAACTACTTAGATTTATTTCTTTTTTTCAAAAATAGGACGCAAAAAGTTCTTTTTTACTTCAAATTTAAATTTCTTAGGTATTCCACAAATTAACTTTTCAGGATTTTTCTCAATTACTTCTTTTGGATTTTGGGGATATCCAAATTCATCAATTCGAGTAATTACACAAATTGAAGTTTCTTTAGTATAGGCTAGATGGAGTTTTACATCATCTATTTCAATAGTTTTTGAGATAAAATCTGCATCTTCTTTTTCTGAAATATACCAAAGAATAATTGCAATAATCGGCTCAATTACATATAGGTCGCTTATATATTTTTGATCATCTACATTATATACTCTGGATAAAAAATATAAGAATTTAGAGCTTCTATCTTTTTTTGCAAATTTTTCAATGTCTTCTTTAATCTCATCTAGAGTTTCTTTGGTTAATAATTTATCAGTATCTTGAAATTTTTTAATTATATCAAAAATATGTTGAATCCAAGATGCTTTTTTAAGTTGTTTAACCACAGGTGCACTAATTTCTGTTATATATACTGCTTTTTCATCCTTTTCAAGTTTATCTTCAGGAATTTGATGAATTTTTGAATTAATATCTACTTCTATCTTAATTAAGCGAGAACAATCTGGACATTTTATTTCAAGTTTAGTCATAATTTATACTTAAATTGAGTATTTAAAAAATATTTGAGAAATTTTGAATTCAAATTTTTTTAACTAATTTATTATAAATTTAGCTATATTTGTAATATACTATGAATGAAGATAATTTAATAGATGAAGCTGAAAAAGCTATATTCTCATATGAAAAAATTAGAGATGAAATTGATCCCACCTTAGCCTATTCTTGGAGACAAGATAATAAAACAGCTAATATCTTAGATAATGCTGAAAATAAGTTAGTAAAAATTGCTGGAACTTTAGAAAAATCTGCTAGGGTCTTAAAAGACAAATTGCGACTAAAGAAGGAATCATTTCAAAATAAAATGAATGCTCTTTGGAAAAAAGTTCATTTCTTAGAAGAAAAAAATGCAGGAGAAGAGATTCAAAAATATTACAAAAATCGAATGGAGACATTGAAAAAAAGGATAAAATATATTAAAGATTCAGAAAAAAATATTATTGATGGTATTCAACTTAGAATTAAACAATTAGAAGAAGATAGAACTAATATAGAATCTTATTTATCTGAGATAAGATCAAAAACACAATAATTGAGGCTAAATATGGATCTTTTTATAAAAAAACTAAGTTCAAAGGTAAGTGATAATTTATTTTTAAGTTATTTAATTGGTTTTTTAGCAGGATTAGCTGTTTTTTTTACAATGTTTGTAGCATATGGATTTGATTTAGATGTATTTACTGAAAAATCGTTTATTTTAGGTCTAATTGCAATATCTGGTGTTACTGTTAAATTTTTAGGTGGAGTAGGTATAAGTATTACTTATTCTTTAATTTCTGCATTTATTTTCAAATATTTTTCATCTTCGATGAAATCCAATCAAGAAAAAACAGATAAAGTAAAATTATTAGTTAGTTTGATAGCTGTAGGTATTTTTATTTATGCTTTCTATATTCTAATCTCTTCTATCTTTTTTACAAAATCATTGAGTTTTTTAGAGAAATTAATAAGTCTAGTATTTGGTGTCTGGACCCTAGTTATATTTGTATATGTGATTCCTGTAGTGCAAGGCCAATATAAACCATTTGAAGAAGAATCAAAATTAGGAAAAATTAAGGGAAAATTTGGTGGATTTAAATACTCAATGTGGCGTGGCTACAAAAGAAGAGTCAAAAAAGATTATGGCAGCGTTTATGCATCAGAATATGAAAGATACAAAGCAAATATTGAAGATATTAGAGATCAACTTAGTGGATTTTTGCTGTTTCCTCTTTCTTTTATTCTCGCCCCTGTTATGCCTCTTATGGGTGTAACTTTTGTTTTGTGGCTTAGAATATTTACTTTGGATGATAAGCCATACAATGTATATGAAACTTTACTACTTTTGGCAGTTTTAGCTGTAGTATTGGTTCTAAGTACATACATCTTTTTATTTATGAGTATTTCAGAGTTGGTGTCATATTTTAATGTATTTTATGCA
This sequence comes from uncultured archaeon, assembly GCA_964415445.1. Classification (GTDB taxonomy): domain Archaea; phylum CAYQAE01; class CAYQAE01; order CAYQAE01; family CAYQAE01; genus CAYQAE01. The sequence continues at coordinate 25,969 of CAYQAE010000009.1, forward strand.
TTAGGGATCTTTTCAAGCCTATTTTTGCTATTTTATGTTACTTTGAAACATTAACGTTTTGTAAGAGGTGACATATCTCTTAATTTTTTGACAATCGGAGATAGGGTATCTAGAACATATTCAATTTCACTTTCAGTATTTTTTGGACCTAATGTTAGTCTAAGGGATCCATGTGCATCTTCATGTTTTATTCCAATTGCAGTTAGGACGTGAGACGGTTCTAATGATTTTGCTGAGCATGCAGATCCAGTTGATGCTTCAATATTTTTTTGATCTAGATATAGAAGTAGAGATTCACCTTCTATGTATTTAAATCTAAAATTAGCATTGTTAGGTAGTCTCTTTGTTCTGTGTCCATTTAGATAACTATCTGGTATTTTAAGCACCTCATCAATTAATTTATCCCGTAAATTTCTCATTTTTTCACTGTTTCTCTCTAAATTCTCTGTTGTCAACTCTATTGCTTTTGCAAATCCTACACATCCACAAACATTTTCAGTACCACTTCTAAGTCCTCTTTCATGACCTCCACCAAACTGAATAGGTTCGATTTTTCTATTTTCTCGCCTATATAGAGCACCTACTCCTTTTGGACCTTCAATTTTGTGAGATGAAATTGAAAGTAAGTCTACATTTAATTTATTCACATCCACTTCTATCTTTCCCACACTCTGCACAGCATCGCAATGAAATGGAATACCTTTTGCTTGTGCAATATTTCCAATCTCCTCAATCGGCTGAATTGTTCCAATTTCGTTGTTTGCATGCATTATAGATATCAAAACAGTCTCAGCTTTTATTACAGATTCAAGCTCTTCAACTTTTATAATTCCATCCCTATCTACAGGAATATATGTGATATCAAATCCATTTTTTTCAAGAAATTTTATCGTATTTAGGACTGCAGGATGTTCAATTTCACTAGTTATGATATGTTTACCTACGTTTGCATTAATTGTTCCTAAAATTGCGAGATTGTCAGATTCAGTTCCACCTGATGTAAATATAATTTCATTTGATTTTGCACCAATTGCCCTAGCTACTTTTTCTCTAGCTTTTTCCAAAGCTTGCTTTGCAATTTGTCCAGATGAATGAAGACTTGATGCATTGCCAAATCTTGATGAAAAATAGGGTTTCATAGAATTAAATACTCTTGAATCAACTGGAGTAGTTGCAGCATGATCTAGATAAATTTTTTTCATAATTTACACTAATCTATATTTCTTAACTTAAGCTTTTAGCTATTTTTGCTGATAAGATGAATATATTATGGGATTATTTAGCAAAGAAGAGAGAGAAAAAATTGAAATTAGAGATAAAAAGAAATCTTATAGACCCCGCTATACTCTTAATTTAGAAGAGCGGATGATTGTAGATATTTTATATGCAAATTATATTCAAAGACCAAAGAGACCATATACTACAAAAGATGAAATTTCTAAAAAAACAAAATTAGAAGATTCCGATGTTTTACTCTCTAATTTAGAAAATAAGGGTGTTATAATCTCAATTTCGCTCGAAGAGATGAATAAAAAATTTAGAAAGAAATATAAAAAGGAAAATAAGGTATATTATGTTGAGAGCTATCTTGAAAAATCAGATAGCCAGGATCTTAGAAATTTTAGATATATAGATGAATAGGGATTTTAAATGCCAAAAGTATCTTTTGCATACGGAGATAATATATGTGATATTACAAACAAAGCCATAGATCTAGAAGGTAGTTTTGAGAAAACTTTCAAAGACAAAAGTAATATTTTAGTCTTAATTAATGTAGTTGGAGCACACAATTTTGAAAGTGGAACTACAACTGCTCCAGATGTAGTTAGATGTGTAGTTGAGAGATTAAAAAATTTAGGAAAAGAAGTTACTATCTGTGGTAGCAGTTGGTATGGAGGTAGAACTTCTGAGCCTTTTAGAATATTGAAATTTTTTGATTTAGCTAATGAATTAGGTTGTAATTTAGTTGATATCAAAAAAGATGAATTTATTATTGTAAAAGTAAAAAATAGTCTTGCTTTAGATAAAATAAAATTATCTAATCTTCCATTTTTTTATGATGGTCTAATTTCTATCCCCACTTTTAAAACTCATAGGTCTGCTAAAATTTCATTGGCTATGAAGTCTTTGATGGGTTTTTTGCATGATTCCTATAAGAGAAAGTTTCACACTTTTGATCTTTCAAAATCAATAGTTGATTTGTGTAGTTTAGTTGATATAGATTATGCCATTTTAGATGGAATTTATGGAAAAATAGGCGATGAGATCTATGGGGACTCAATTAAGATGAATTTTGTATCTGCCGCAGACAATATTTATGCTCTAGATATAATTGGTGCAAATGTTTTGGGTTATGACTTTTTAGATGTAGCTCATCTATATTATGCTAAAGAGCGAGGATTATTTTCTTTTGATGAGAATAATATAGAAATTTTAGGAGATCTAAAGAAATATCAAGAGAAAGTAGAGATTCCAAAAGAAGCAAAAGATAAGTTTAGGTCTTTAAATATAGTTGAGCGAGATGCATGTTGTCCTTGTTTTGCATCTTTAGTTTATGCGGTGGAGAGATTAAATAATGAAGAGATTTCTAAATTAAAAGGAGTCCCAATTTACATTGGACAGAATGTTAAAAATCCAGAAAAAGGCATTTTTTTAGGTCAGTGCAACAGAAAGTATAAAGATCAAGGTTTATTTGTTAGGGGATGTCCTACTAAGGCGCATGATATTTATAAGGCATTAAAAGAATATTTGGATGATTAAGTTAAAAGATTTGAGGTTATTGTATTAGAATGTATGAGGTAAAATAAATGTATTATTTTGAAGTTTTGAAAGCTTTATATGAGAAAAAAATCAAATATCTTGTTGTGGGTGGTCTTGCAGTTAATCTATATGGTGTGCCAAGAGTAACGCAGGATGTCGATGTTATAATATCAACTGATAAGTCTAATATTTTAAAAGTTGTAGAGGCATTAACTGATTTGGGTTATGTATCTCGACTTCCATTAAATCCTAAAGATCTTGCAGATAAAGAAAAATTAGATAGTTGGATTAAAAACAAAAATCTCAAGTCTTTTAGTTTCTATAATAAAGATCAAAATTATAAAGTTGTTGATATTTTATTGGTTCATCCTCTAAATTTTGAAAAGTCATTTGAAAATAAAGTTGTTAGGAAAATGGGTAAAATTAAAATTTATCTAGCCTCAATTGATGATCTTATAAAAACGAAAGAGTTTAGTGGGCGCAATCAGGATTATAGTGATATTAATATGTTAAAAACAGTAAAAAGATATATAGATGGTAAAAATGGGTAAAGGATTTTCTTACACACTTGAAGATAAAAAAATACTTGAATATATGAAATTATCAACAGAAGAGAAATTACAGTGGCTTGAAGAGATTAATGAATTTACCATGGCAGTTTTAACTGAAAAGGAAAAAAAAATAAGGAATTTATTTAGAGAAGGTAAGATCTAGTTCTGATTTTTTTCTCGAAACATTTTTATATAATGATAGCAATATATATTATTTGATAGCAATGGCTAGCAAACAACTTAATTTACGGCTCTCCAAACCTCTCTCAAAAGAGTTAAATTTAATTTCAAAGATATTACATATCCCACAAACAGAATGGGCAAGAAATGTATTAGCCCATGAAATCAAAAAAGAATTAGAAGAACATAGGGCTTATATCACAGAAGAGTATCTAAAAGGAAATATTAGTAAAGAAGAATTAGAAGAGTATTTTGGAAAAAAGAAAGTTAAAGAAATATTGCTTGTTATTGAAAAGTTAAAAGAATCTATAGATTTTGGAGACCAGCTTGCAAAAAAATAGAATGGTAATAGATACTTCTGCATTATTGTCACTTAAGATAGGCAATATCTTGGAATTGGCCATAGAAAATATTGATTTTTTAATTCCAAATGAAGTTGAGGATGAGCTAAAAGAAATTTCATTGATAGATGATACAGTAGGAAACTCTGCAAAGATAATTCTTAATTTAGTTGGAGAAAATAAAATAAAAAAAATAGAAGTAAAAGAAAAATTAAATATAAATCTGGGCGAAGGCGAGATTAAAGCATATCTTTTGGCAAAAAAACATAAAATTCCACTAATTATAGATGATATTAGAGCAGTGCGAAAGCTCACATCCCAAAATTCAGTTAAATTATATTTTAGTATTGCAATAATACGTTTTTTGGTATCTTCTAATTTTATAACTGAACAAGAGAGTTGGAAAGTATTATTAAAAATAAGAAAGAAAAGGACATGGAATGAAAACATAATATTTCAATTAGCAAAGCTAATCTGGAAGAAATAAGGAATTTATTTAGAGAAGGTAAGATCTAGGTTAATTTAATTTTTTACCAAAAGATTAAAAAATAGTATACTCATAAGTAAACTACTATGAAGAAGACTATTTTCATTGGTCGTAAAAAAGAACTTAATTTTCTAAATAGAGAATATAATCAAAAAACTTCAAAATTCATTGTTTTGTGGGGCAGAAGAAGAGTAGGTAAAAGCAAACTTATAAAAAAATTCATGGAAGATAAAAACGGTATCTATTTATTAGGGCGCCAAGAATCTGAGTTTATCCAACTAAAACGTTTTTCATCATATCTTGCTAATTTCTTTGATGATGATGTCCTAAAAAAACAACCCTTTAACAATTGGGATGCTTTTTTTACATATTTGTTTAAAAAAGCAGAAAAAGAACAAATAATTTTAGCATTAGATGAATTTCCTTATCTTATTGATGCCACCCCCTCTTTGTGCTCTATACTACAAGATCATTGGGATAAAAACTTTGAAAGATCTTCTTTGTATCTAATTTTATTGGGATCCTCTGTTAGTATGATGGAGAGCAAAGTTTTAGGTAATAAAAGTCCACTTTATGGAAGAAGAGATGGACAAATTTTATTGAAACCTTTCACTATAGGTGAGGTATCTCAGTATTTAGGGGATTTAAATTCATCTGAGATCATTAAATTTTATTCTGTATATGGCGGTACTCCTGCATATATTCTTGAGATAAACAAAAAGCAAGATGTATTTACAAATATTGAAAATACAATCCTAGATCAAAATAAATTTTTATATAAAGACATCCCCTTTATATTACGCGAAGAAATTTCAGAACCGAGATATTATTTTTCAATTTTAGAATCAATTGCAAAAGGCAAAACTAAAATATCAGAAATAGTTAATGATACAGGTCTAAATAAAAGTATTGTAAGCAAATATATTAGCATATTAATTGATTTGCATATTGTAAAGAGAAAAATCCCTATAACTGAATCTAAAAAAAGTAGAAAGGGAAGATATTATATCTCTGATAATTTCATTCTTTTTTGGTTTCTCTATGTCTATCCATATGAAGAATATATCGAAAGAGGCAAACAAAAAGTAGTTATTGATGAGATTTTTTCTAATTTTTCAAGTTATGTAGGGCATATTTTTGAAAATGTTGTTGAAGATTTACTTTGGAATATCTCTTTAGGTTTTATTCCTACAAAAATAGGCTCTTGGTGGTATAAGGATAAAGAGATAGATCTTTTGGCTTTAGATAAGAATAAAAAAAATATTCTATTTTGTGGATGTAAATGGAGCGAAGATGTAGATGCTAAAAAGATATATAATCAACTAAAAGAGAAATCTAGATATGTTAATTGGTATACAGAAGATAGAGAAGAATATTATGCAATTTTTGCAAAGTCTTACAAAGAAAAAATAGAGATAGAAAATTTACTTTTATTTGATTTAGATGATATTAGGAAAAATTTAGATTAGCTATATTAAAAGAGCTATTTATAGCCTATAGATTTTCTTATGCTTATCTATTACAGAATTTAGTGCTCTAATTATTGCAGAGCATACTGCTTTCTTTTTTCTATCATCTTGTTTTCTAAATATTTTAATATCGGATCTATAGGATATTCTAAGTTGTTCTAACTCTGTTAATACTTTTTTTCTGTCTTTAGTATTTCGCAATAGATTTGTAGTATGATATAGTGCTTTAATTACTGCAGAGTGTATAAGTTCTTCTTTGGTATTATTTGATAATTTTGCGTTTCTAATTTTTTTCTCATGGGCATCAATTGCTCAATTTAGAAAAGATAGCATTGATGTATCTTTTTTTCTCAACTCTAAATCCATTTTTGCTTGGATTCTATCTAGGCTAGGCTCTTCTGTTTCATGTACAGCTTGTTGGACCTCGGCATGGATTTCATCTAAGATTGAGCTATCATATGTTTTTGTATCATCTTCTTTTCTTTGAGGTACGTATCTATCATAGTCTATCTTTGGAGCTTGGATGTTACTTTTTAGCTCTACATTTGAATATTTTAGTTTTACTCTATTTTTAACAAATACATATCCTGCTAGTATTGCTAGTAATGTTGCTATGGTGATAAATCCAAAAAAAAGCATTTTAAACCATAGGTCATTGTAATATTGGTCCCATCTAGTTTGGACATTGGGATCTAGTGGGTCATAATCATCTTTGTCATTCACTCCGTCTCCGTTTGTATCAGAATTAGTGACATTTAGTCCGTTTTTTAACTCTTCAAAATCTAGATATCCATCATTATCAAAGTCTTCTGCTATATAAAAAACATAAGACCAATTATTGTTGGAATAGTTAAATTCTGATTGTTCTATTGATACTGAAAGATGTAGTGAGTCATTGTATCTTCCTGCAGTGAAATATAATATACTATAAATTATTTCTTCCTTTTGAATAGATAACTCTCTAGATTCTGATAATATATCATTTATATAAAAAAGCAAAGTAGTTTTATCATCAGTATTTCCATTATTTTGTAATCCAATTCTTAGTGAGACATTCTCTCCTATGTATCCTTCATTTTTTCCATTTGAAAGATAATCTAATGTTACATTTTTGATTTCAATATCATGTGAAAAAGGTTCAGATATCTCCTCTCTTATTTTCCTAAAAGTCGTAATATAATTATTATTTAACCCATCTCTCAACTAGACTAATACAATCATTAAATGAAGGAAGATTTCCAAAAACTAATTGTTTAAGCTCTTTTGAAAAATATTTTTTATGACCTTTAGCCAATTCCAAAAAATTCTCTTTTGAAAATTTAAAATCATAATATTTAAGTTTTTTATTAATTAAATCTAAATTAAAATTAATTTCAAAGTTTTCTAACAAATACCACATATCATAAAGGTCTCTTGCTTTATTTCGTGTCATAAGTGCCCTTACTTTTTCATAAACTACTTCTGATAAACCCATACCTTGTAGTATTTTGATAGGAATTCCATAGGCATGTTGATCTAATTTAACAGATAAAGGATCATTAATAACTCTTTCACGTCTGCTGATCTCCACATATACATGACACAGATCAATATCAGAAGTGTTAAGTGGACCTTTTGCACTAATTCTAAATGAAAAAGAGATTTCATTATTTCTTATTTCTTTAAGTGTGTTTTCAACTCCAAACAATTCAAGATCTTTTGAAACCCTAAAACCCAAATTATCCGAAATATCCCTAATTGCAGTAAAATCTAAATCTTCAGAAAATCTTCTAAGCCCATGAAAAAACCAAAGATATGTCCCACCCTTAAACACTAAAGGTAGATCAGATAAAGAGTTTAATATAAGAGATTGGATATAATGCTTTTCTTGCTGCCATGATTTTAGACCATTAAGTCTTGCAATAGAGATTAAATTATCTTTATCAATCATTTTATCACCAATTTTTGTAACTTTTTGCTACCCCGACCCCTATACTTAGAGATTAACTCCGCCAGTCGATCTTTATTTATCAAATCCAAATAATTATATATTTCATCAATAGATTTTAAATTAAGATAGAATATATCAATAATTGCTTTTTCAGGTTCAGCCACAAAAATATAGCTATTTTCCTTACTATAGCGTTTATATCCATAAAAAAGTTTTGAGGAGATTTTATGATAATTTATTCCCAAAGAATCGAACTTTAGAGAATTTTTTGGACTAACACATTCTATGCATTTAGGTATTTGCTGGATAATATTATGAAATAATAATGCAGAATCAAGTGAAATATAAGAAGGCTCAATTAATTGAGATGCTATGACATAATCATCACTAGTAAACGATATAACACCTTTTCGAAGTTTATTAGCTAAATTATGTTTTACAAGTCGTGCTGCATAAACTGTAGCAATTTCTTTTGGTTTTTGAATTAGATTTGACAATTGTTGAATAGAAAAAACTGCTCTTTGTGAATTTTGGGCAATATCACGA
>CAYQAE010000010.1:0-2429 GCA_964415445.1 uncultured archaeon
ATGTCTATAATAAATACTAAAATACCAAATTAAAAATACTTTTTCTACAGAGCCGGAAAATTTCAACAAATCAGAAAAATTGTTGCACACAGGATTAAATATTTAATTAAAAAAGAATTCTTTGCAAAATGTTTATGTAATTTATTAATTAAGAAATATAAATCTATAGATAATAAGATTATCTTATATTCTTATGTAGAATTTATTAATTCTGATTGAATTTATGTCACTTTAAATAGCAATTTTTGAGAAACACTAGTAAAAAAAGTGATATAATGGAAAATATAAAAGCAAAAGAAAAAACAATGGAAATCATTAAGTTTCTTGAGAGGTCAAAAGAATTGATATTTAAGATTTCTTTTGTGAAAAGATGGTGTGTCAGACCCGTCTTCTATTATTCTTTAGTTGTTGCAAATACCTCTGAAGGAGCGGAGAAAAAACTAAGAAAAGCAATGGAGAAAAAATGGTCTCATTTATCTAACAATGAGATTACTTTATGTAATACAAATTTCTCTATTATAAAACCAGATGAGTTAGATGATTTTAAGGAAAAATACTTAATAGAGATAGATAACAATGTTATATTATTCTAAAAAAACCTAATTTTCTTTTTTTTAATTTTTTATAAATAAAATTTTATTTTAGCTAAATTAAAATTATATAAAGAAAATACTGACCAAAAGAGATTTACTCTTTTGATATTTCAACTTTTTTCTCTTGATTGCCTTTTTCATCTTTTGGCCCTTTTTTCACTCGAATTACTTTCTTTGCCTCTCCTTCATCACTTAAAGTTTTATCTCCTGGCTTTCGTCTTCGTCTTATATGTTTGTGAGATGGTTTCTTTTCAGCTTTGAATACTTTAAATACAAAAAATCCAATTACAGGCAAAATTATACTCATTGCAATTATCATACCAATATATGACTCTTGATATACTTCATTTCTTAGATCTTCATATAATCCTTGCGCTTTATCCAAGTGTTCTTGTGCATCTTCTCGAGCTTCATCTGCAGCTTCAGTATTTCCTTCTTGTTGATAATTTATTGCATTTAATGCGTCAGTCTCTGCTGCTTCTAATTCATCTACTATTTCTTGGTATTTCTCTTCAAACCGGGCCCATTTATCTGCATCATCTTTCCATTTATTCCAAGCACTAGTATTTAGACCAACTAAATTTAGTTCAAGCTGGTCTATTCCTGAAATAACCTCTAAAAATTCTTGTCTTTCATCATGTTCTTCTGTGGTAAATTTATCATCTTTATTGCCTGCCCATCTTATCATTTGGATGAATAAATCAGGGAAATATTCCCATTGTTTCATATTTTTTCCCCAATCTCCGCCCCAATCAGACATATAACAAACAACACGGCCTCCGCTTTTAGTACTTTTTATCAAAATAGGAATATTTGAATCTTCTGTTTCAATTAAGACATCTGTGCCATCTTTTAAGCTAGATCGTGAGATATAATTATATCCACTTATAATTGGAGCTTCTTGATCGAATATTGGTGGAAATTTATCTCCACCTGTTATAACCTCACCAATATCTCTTCCCTCTTGGGTAAGTACTAATTGTTCACTTATATCATCGATGTAGGCATCACTTTTGCTATTAATATCATTTTGTGATTGTAGATAAAACGGCATAACATCTGCTATAACTCGCTCTGAGGTAAATCCTCCTGCTTCAAAACTTCCCCAACCACCTACACATATTAGACCTCCTCCGTTTTTTGTAAAGTTTCTAATATCAATTAAAACATCATAAGGCATTAGAGTTATCGCAGTATCATCATAATATTCGAAATATTTTTTAACGTCTTCTTCGTGTGCCCAAAATAGACCATCTGATCCACCAACTTGTGCTACTGGATCTATTAAAAATTTATATGGGGCATCACTCATCATAATTACATCAAATCTATCAGATAATAAATCCAAGCGCTCTTGATCATCATAGTCTAATTCACTTTCACTCGGCCATATAAAAGTTCTTACGGGATCGCCGCTAATATATGGTATCTTCTTCTCTTCATAAGGTGCATCTGGGTCATATCTATCTCCGTCAGCAGTTGGTGTGTGGTAAAAATTATAATATTCATTTCCTGGATTTTCTGGATTACCGCCATCTATAACCCATTTATTTATCCAACCAATATAATTATATGATATATCAGGTTCTAGAGTAAGTGCTCTAATTAAAAGCTCTGTTCCTTCAAAACTCTCTGGAAATGGATACTCCCATAAACCTAATAGTCTAATTTCAACAACCCTTGCGACAAAAGAGCATGAGAAACTTTCATTTGAATTATTATTACTAGTTACCTTTATATTAAAAGTAGCTTTATCTGTGTTAGTTGCACTTTGTGGTGCAGATACATTTATTCTAACAGCGTACATATATCCATTTCTTATTTCATCAGTAGAAT
>CAYQAE010000010.1:2439-6553 GCA_964415445.1 uncultured archaeon
ATTGGTTTCTAAGGTGGCATTCCATCCAGCAGGTGAAGTTATACTTATATTATAAGAATCATTTACTCCTCTTAGGTTTTCAATATATAGCATTACATAAGATTCTCTTGTATCTTCTTTTATACCTAAATATTGAACATCTGGTTGAGCTATAAATTTAACATCTACAGCTGAAGATAATGTGAAACTTATTAGCAGAGATAGAGTCAATACTCCATATTTGTTCAATTTATTTCACCTATATAAAATACAAATAGTGAAGGCTTAAAATAATTTGTCTACTAAATTTCTATTTAATTACTATTTTAGGGTATTATTACTGTTATGCGCTTTTAAGTATTGTAGTTAATAATTTCTACTTTTGATATCTAATCTGTTATTGTATTTCGTTTAAAATTTCTTTAGCTCGATCTATACGAACTTTTTTCTCTTCTACCAATTTTTTAGCTATTTTATCTATCATTTCACCTTTTGCTCCTGCCATTGCAGCTACATTTTTAGCATGCAATGACATGTGTCCTCTTTGAATTCCCTCTGTTGATAGGGCTCTAAGTGCAGCTAAATTTTGAGCTAAACCCAAACAAGCGATAATTTCACTTAATTCTTTTGCAGATTTAACTTCTAATATTTTAATTGCTATTTTTGCAATTGGATGGACCTTTGTAGCACCACCAATTAGGCCTATTGCTGTAGGTATTTCAATTTTGCCTACTAAATCTCCATTTTCATTTTTTTCATATTTAGCTAGTGGTTTATATTTTCCATCTTTTGCAGCAAAACTATGGGCTCCAGATTCTATTGCTCTAGTGTCATTTCCTGTTGCTCTAACTAATGCTGATATGCCATTCATTATGCCTTTGTTGTGTGTTGTGGCTCTATAGTGGTCAACTTCAGCGAAGTAGTAAGCACTTAGTATCCCATCAATTACATCTTCTCCACCTAAATTTTCTTTAGAAAATATGGCTTCAGCTTTTGCTAATCTTCTATCGGCTAGATTTGATATAATCCTCAAATATACTTTGCCGCCAGTTATATCTTCTATTTTTGGGGCTATAGCTTCAGCCATTGTATTTAGTGCATTTGCACCCATTGCATCTCTTACATCTACCAATAGGTGGATTATTAGCATATTACCTTCTTTAGTTTTAATATTGCGAATTTCAAGATCTTTAGCTCCTCCTCCAAATTTAACTAACATGGGATCTTGATCATTTGCTAATCTGATAAGTTCTTTTTTGTGGTTTAATATTGAATTTTTAGCTTTATTTATATCAGATATTTTTGTAAGTTGAATTTGTGCAATCATTATTGGATCTGTTGATGTAGCTTTAAAACCTCCAGAAGCACGTGCAATTTTTGCAGCATTAGATGCTGCTGCAATCACAGATGGCTCTTCTGTAGCCATAGGTATAATATAATCTTTATTATTTATTTTAAAGTTTAAGGCTAATCCTAGGGGTATCTCAAATGTGCCTATTGCATTTTCAACCATTCTATCTACTTGCCTAAATTCAAGTGTGCCTGTCTTTTTTAAACTTTTAATTTCTTCATCAGTAAGATTACAATTTTCTTTAATATGTTTAAGACGTTCATTTAATTTTAATTTATAAAAACCTGATATATTGGATTTTTTAGCCACAATTTTCACCTTAGAATTAATTTATTGTAAACATATTGTCTTTTCATTTTAATTTTTTTTGAAATTTGAATTTTTTAATTCAATTTTGATAAATTATTTATCAAATATGAAATTTGCTTCTTTTTAGTCTAAATTATCTATAAATTGGCTTAACTATGTAATTAAGATAAATATCTTATTTTATTGGCTAAAATCGAATATAGAGAGAACTAACAATAGGTTTATATAATTCACTAAAAAAATAGTATTAAGTGGAGGTTAAATTTTTGGTGGATTTTGATAATATTGATCTAATAATTCTTAAAATACTTCAAAAAAATTCAAGAATATCTTATAGTGACATAGGGCGGAAAACAGGTCTTAGTCCATCAGGAGTAAGAAAAAGAATTATGAGATTGGAAGATAGTGGTATTATAAAAGGATATACTACTATTGTTGATTCTAAAAAAATAGGAAAAAATATCACCGCTTTTATTGATGTAGACACACCTCCCGAGAGCATCAAAGATATTATTGCAAGAGCTTCTAATTTAGAAGAAGTTGAATCTATTTATAGAACTTCAGGAGATTGTAGTGTTACATTAAAAATAAAATCTAAAGATATATCTGAGATGAGAAAACTCTTAGATGATGAGATAATTCCGAATAATGGAGTAAGAAATGTTAATATCAATATTATTATGGATACAATAAAAGAAGGAGATAATATCCTTAATTGATTTTTTGATCTAATAAATTCTTAAAAAATAAAAAAGAGTTATAGATTTTTTTTGTCTTCTTTTAGGGTTTCTACAATTTCGGGATTAGCTAATGTACTTGTATCTCCTATTCCTTCAAATTCATCAGCAGCTATTTTTCTTAAAATTCTTCGCATGATTTTTCCAGACCTTGTTTTTGGCACAGAATCTGCCCAGTGTATAACATCTGGTTTTGCTATTGGACCTATCTCTTTTTTTACTTGTTCTTGCAATTCTTTCTTTAGATCATCTGTTTTTTCAACGCCCATATTTAGGGTTACATAAGCATATATCCCTTGACCTTTTATTTCATGTGGAAAACCAACTACGGCTGCTTCTGCAACAGATGGATGTGCAACTAAAGCCGATTCAACTTCAGCAGTTCCTAATCTATGTCCTGAAACATTTATGACATCATCCATTCGTCCAGTAATCCAGAGAAATCCATCTTTATCTCTTTCAGAACGGTCTCCTGTAAAATAATATCCTGGAAACATACTAAAATAAGTATCTATAAATCTTTGAGGATCACCATACACTCCTCTCATCATTCCAGGCCATGCTCTTTTCATTACTAGAGCTCCTTTACATTCGCCCTCTAATTCATTACCATTATCATCTAATATGGCAGGTTCTACACCGAAAAACGGTAGGGTAGCTGATCCGGGTTTGAGCGGTATAGCTCCAGGTAATGGTGTTATTAATATCCCACCAGTTTCAGTTTGCCACCAAGTATCTACTATCGGACATTTCTTGTTACCCACTACATTATAATACCATAACCAAGCTTCTGGATTTATTGGTTCACCAACAGTACCTAAAACTTTCAAGCTAGAAAGATCATGTTTTTTGACCCATTCATCTCCTTGTTTCATTATAGCACGTATAGCAGTAGGTGCTGTATAGAAAATATTTACTTTATATTTCTCTACTATCTCCCAAAATCTATCGGGTTTAGGATAGGTAGGTACCCCCTCAAACATCATAGTGATTGCACCATTAGCTAGTGGCCCATATATAATATATGAATGTCCTGTTATCCATCCTATATCCGCAGTGCACCAATAAATATCACCATCATGATAATCGAATACATACTGGTGTGTCAGAGAGGTATAGACTAAATATCCGCCTGTTGTATGCATAACACCTTTGGGCTTGCCAGTTGAACCTGATGTATAAAGTATAAATAGAGGATCTTCAGCATCCATTTCTTCATAAGGGCTGTCTCCTCCTACATCATCCGCTTCCATCTCTTTATGCCACCATAGATCTCTACCTTTTGTTATCGGTACATATTTGCCAGTTCTTCTAACGACTATAACTTTTTCAATGGAAGGACAATTTTCAACTGCTTTATCTGCATTTATTTTCATAGGGATATTATCTTTATTACCTCGTACTGCTGTATCTTGTGTAATGAGTATTTTACAAGTAGAGTCATTTATTCTGTCTTTTAGGGCATCAGGTGAAAAAGCACCAAATACTATTGAATGTATTGCTCCTATTCTGGCACAAGCAAGCATAGCTATGGCCAATTCTGGAACCATTTGCAAATATATAGCTATACGATCTCCTTTTTTAATCCCTTGTTTTCTTAACACATTTGCAAATTTACAAACTTCAGTATGAAGTTCTTTATATGTGATTCTTTTACTATCTTCTGGATTATTACTTTCCCAAATGATCGCAGTTTGGTCTCCTCTATTATCTATATTTCTATCTAGACAGTTATAAC
>CAYQAE010000010.1:6563-12736 GCA_964415445.1 uncultured archaeon
TTCGAAGAATTTTATATTTCCTTTATGAAAATCATATTTCATTACATTTTTCCATTTTTTAAACCAAGTAATTCTTTCTGCTTGTTCAGACCAAAATCCATCTGGATCTTCTATTGATTTTTTATACATCTCTTTATATTTTTCAGGCGTTATATGCGCCCTTTTTTTTGCTTCTTCTAATATATCATATACTATTTTATCTTCATTCATCTATTACACCTAATTTATTTAACTGGAAATATCGGCATTTTTTCTTTACCATACATTTCATTCATTACTTCAGCCATTGCTAAATATATAGCGCCAAAGCCAACTACTATTCCTTCTATTCCTGCTATAGTATGGATAGTCTCATTATATACTCCTAATCCTAATAAAAAGAACAATAATGCTAAACTAGCAAATACAAATTGTAAACATCGATTAGTTTTCAATGTTGATAAAAACATCCATAATGTGAATATACCCCACATAAACAAATATGAAGCCATTGCACCGTCTGTGGGTTTTGAAAAACCTAAATCCATATTTGGCAAGACCCATAATCCTACTAAAGATATCCAAAACAATCCAAAAGAAGTGAAGGCAGTTGTTCCAAATGTATTTCCTTTTCTAAATTCCATAATACCTGCAATTATTTGTGCTATACCTCCATAAAATACACCCATAGACAAAATCATAGTTCCTAGAGCAAATAATCCGGCATTATGTAGATTTAACAACACAGTTGTCATTCCAAATCCCATTAAACCTAATGGAGCAGGATTAGCTAGTTTATTTTCCATGTTTTTCACCTTGTAAGTGTGATAGGCTTACAATTTTTAATGTTTACTACATTAATTTAAAACAACCTTGAATTTGATTAAAAATATTTAAAAAAAGATTGAATATTCTTTTAAATCCTTTATTTAAAAAATAATAAATCTGAAAGCTAAAAAAAATCCTGTTAAATGATTCTTGATTTATATTGATCCTATTTTGCGATTATTATAAGCGGTTGTTTTGTTACTTTTTTGTAAAATATTTAGAATTTTTTTATTAGACTTTTAGATGAAATAATATTCATAAATAAGTGTGCTTAAATCTATTTAAATTCAATGAAATTACAATGAATAACATTTATCACAAAGAAATCAATATTCTCTTAAACATCAAATATATTGAAAAAAATATCTCATTCAAAATTAGATATTCAATATTTAAATAGGTGAAAAACTCTGCAAAATCTAAAAGAAAAATATCCAAAAAAATGTTTAGATGAAAATACTATTTTTAGTCATATCCACCGGGGAGATAGAATTTTTATTGCAACTGCTTGCGGAGAACCCCAATATTTAGTATTTGCATTAATTAAATATGTAGAGTCACACCCTAAAGCTTTTTTTGATGCAGAAGTATTTCATGTATGGACTTTAGGTGTTGCACCATATACTGATACTAAATTTAAACATAATTTCAGACATAATTCTTTTTTTATTGCGTCACATACTAGAGAAGCTGTAAATCAAGGTCAAGCAGATTATACACCAATATTTTTATCTGAGATTCCATCATTATTTAAAAAAAAGGCTGTCCCTGTTGATGTAGCTTTAATTCAAACTTCACCACCAGACGATCATGGCTATATGAGTCTTGGTATAAGTGTGGATATAACAAAATCGGCAGTGGAGAATGCCAATATAGTTATAGCACAAGTAAATAAGAATATGCCTCGAATACATGGAGATAGTTTTATTCATATAGATGATGTGGACTTTGTAGTTTTACATGATGAATCTATTTTAGAATATCATGCTACAATTGATGATGATGTTGCTCAAAAAATAGGCAAGTATGTTGTAAGATTGATCCGAGATGGAGATACGATTCAAGTCGGTTATGGAAGTATTCCAAATGCAATTTTGTCAAATTTATCTGAAAAAAAACATATAGGTGTCCATACTGAATTATTAGGGGATGGAATAGTTGAGCTCATGAAAAAAGGAGTAGTTGATAATACAAAAAAAACTGTGGATCGTGGAAAAACAGTAGCTACATTCTGTATGGGTTCAAAAAATACATATGAATTTCTTCATGACAACCCTGCAATTGAATTTAGAACTGTAGAATATACAAATAATCCTCTAAATATAGCTCAGCAAGAGAGAATTACAGCAATCAATAGTGCTTTAGAGATTGATTTAACAGGTCAAGCTACCGCAGAGGGCATTGGAAAAACATTTTATAGTGGTGTTGGAGGGCAGGCTGATTTTATGCGTGGTGCAATATTGGCTAAAAATGGAAAAACTATACTTACACTTCCCTCAACCGCAGAAGAAGGGAAAACTTCAAGAATTATGCCATTTTTAAAAGAAGGTGCAGGGGTAACTCTTCATCGAGGTGATGTTCATTATGTGGTAACTGAATATGGAATTGCATATTTACATGGAAAAAATATTCGTGAACGCGCAATGGAATTAATTGCAATTGCACATCCAAAATTTAGACCTTGGCTTATAAAAGAAGCTAAAGAGCAAAATCTAATTTATAAAGATCAAGCTTTTATTCCAGGTAAGCGCGGAGAATATCCCGAAGATCTTGAAGCATTCAAAACTACCAAAAAAGGAATTGAGATTTTTTTAAGACCGGTAAAGATTAGTGATGAGACACTTCTAAAAGATTTCTTTTATTCTTTATCAGATGGTAGTATATATAAGCGTTTTATGTCTGTAAGAAAAGATATGCCTCATGAAAGATTACAAGAATTCGTTGTTATTGACTACACAAAAGAGATGGTAATTTTAGCTGAAATAGAAGAAAATAAAAATAAAACAATTGTAGCTGTTGGTCAATATGGTATAGATGAGAGATCTCACACCGCAGAAGTCGCATTAGTGGTAAGAGATTCTTATCAAAATAAGGGTATCGGTGCTGAACTTTTAGATTATCTAACAT
This sequence comes from uncultured archaeon, assembly GCA_964415445.1. Lineage (GTDB taxonomy): Archaea > CAYQAE01 > CAYQAE01 > CAYQAE01 > CAYQAE01 > CAYQAE01. The sequence goes on from CAYQAE010000010.1 coordinate 9,498, forward strand.
TTTTAGCTAGAAAACAAGGGCTTCTTGGATTTACTGCAGAAGTATTAACATCAAATAGAGCTATGCTACACTTATTTGAAGAAGCAGGATTTGACATTGAAAAATGCTGCGAAGGTAATGTTTATGAATTAAGAATGATGTTTAGGTGATGGGATGAGAAAGAATTCAGAAATAAAATATTTATTTGAGCCAAAATCCATTGCTGTAATTGGAGCATCACAAAACCCTGAAAAAATTGGTTATAAAATAGTTCAAAATATTGTTTCTTCTCAATTTAGAGGTAATATATATCCTATTAATCCAAAAGGTGGAGAGCTTCTTGGAAATAAAATTTATTCATCTATATTAGATGTTGAAGATAACATTGATTTAGCATGTATTGCAGTCCCTGCAAAATACACTTTTGATGTTGTCAAAGAATGTGGAAAAAAAGGAGTAAAGTATCTTGCAATAATTACTTCTGGTTTTTCTGAAGTAGGTAATTTGGAAGAAGAAAAAAAGATGGTATCTTATGCTAAAAAAAATGGAATGAGAATTTTAGGGCCCAATATTTTTGGGATATATTCATCCATAGCGCCTGTTAATGCAACATTTGGCCCTGGAAATATTAAAAGAGGAAATGTTGCAATTATTACTCAAAGCGGTGCATTAGGCATAGCTATGATTGGAAAAACAAAATTCGAAAATATTGGATTGTCTGCTATAGTTTCAGTTGGAAATAAATCAGATTTAGAAGAAGCAGAGCTTTTAGAATATCTTATTGACGATAAGAATACTAAAGTAATTCTTATGTACATTGAAGGGATTAAAAAAGGCGAAAAATTAGTATCAATTCTAAAGCAAGCTACAAAGAAAAAACCAATTGTAGTTATAAAATCAGGTAGATCAAAAAGAGGGGCTCAAGCTGCAGCTTCACATACGGGTTCTCTAGCTGGCGCTGATGAGATATTTTCAGATATTATGAAACAATGTGGAGTTTTGCGCGCAGAAAGTATTGAAGAAGCACTTAATTGGAGCAAGTTTTTATCAAATACACCAAAACCTATGGGTGAAAATGCTGTAATTATAACTAATGGAGGGGGAATTGGAGTTATGGCAGCTGATGCTAGTGAAAAATATGGTGTGAATCTTTATGATGATTTTGAAGTTTTAAAAAATACATTTAAAGATGCTGTTCCTGATTTCGGATCGACAAAAAATCCTGTAGATTTAACAGGACAAGCAAAAATATCAGATTATGAAATTGCCATAAATACTGCCCTAAAGAATAAAGAAATTCATTCAATTATTTGTCTTGGGTGTGAAACTGCAGTTATTAATTCTGAATCTCTAAAATCCACTATTAAATCAATTTACAAAAGAAGTAGATCAGAAAAACCAATTGTATTTTCATTTTTTGGTGGTCAAGAAATTGAAGATTCTATAAATTTCTTGAGGAGAAAAGGTGTTCCTATTTTTTCGGATGTATATGAAGCGATATCATGTCTAGGTGTCCTATATATTAGCAAACGTAGATTAAAAGACAAAGTCGAACAGCTAAAAAGTATAAATATTGATTTTAAAAAAATTAATCAAATTATCAAAGATGTACAAAAAGATAATAGAACATTTCTTCTGTCACATGAAGCTCAAAATCTTATGCAAGCTGCAAATATTCAAAATCCAAAAAGCATTTTAGCAAGAAATTTAGATGAAGCTACAAAAGCAGCTGAAGAAATTGGTTATCCAGTTGTCATGAAAATTGTTTCAAAAGATATAATTCACAAAAGTGATGCTGGTGGCGTGGCCCTAAATTTAGCTGATAAAAAAGAACTGATTGATGCATATCAAGCTATAATCTACAATTGTAAAAAATACAAACCTGAAGCACATATTGTAGGTGTAGAAGTAAGTGAAATGGTTAAAAAAGGCACGGAAATAATTATAGGTTCTAGAAGAGATCATACATTTGGACCTATTGTCATGTTTGGATTAGGTGGCATATATGTTGAAATTATGAAAGATGTGTCTTTTAGAGCATACCCACTAAATTCACATGAAGCAAGAATTATGATTAAAGAAATTAAATCATATCCTCTTCTTTTGGGGGTGAGAGGCGAAAAGAAAAAAGATATTAATAGTATAGTTGATACTATATTAAAAGTTGGAGCAGTTTTATATAATTTCCCTGATATTACTGATATTGAAATCAATCCTTTGGTGGTCTATAAAGAAAGACATGGAGCAAAAGCAGTTGATGTTCGTATTCTTTTATATAATAAAGGTGATTTAGATGAATAAATTATTATTTGCATCAATAAGAAAAAATGCAGGAAAAACTAGTTTAATTGCCGGTATGGCTCAAGCATTAGGCAAAACTTTTGGATATATGAAACCATTTGGGGATAGATTATTATATAAGAAAAAAAGATTGTGGGATTATGATGCTGCCCTAATTACCACATATTTTAGTTTAGATGAAAGACCAGAAGATATAACACTTGGTTTTGAGCATGCAAAAATTCGATATATGTATGATGCAAAAACTACCAATGAAAAATTACATAAATTGATTGCAGCAACTAGTAAAGATAAAGATATTCTTTTTATTGAAGGTGGATGCAGTATAACTCATGGAGTTTCAGTAAATCTTGGAGCATTATCGGTAGCTAAATATAGTGATGCAAAGTTAATTATTGTTATTAGTGGAAATGACGATGAAATTCTTGATGATATTGCATTTATTAAAAGTTATGTTGATACAGAGAGTAATAAAATTGATTTTGCAGGAGTTATAATAAATAAAGTTACAGATATTGATGATTTTAAAAATACATATCTTAATTTAATTGAAGAGATGGATATTCCTATTTTAGGGATTATTCCATATGTAAAAGAACTTACTTATCCAGCTGTAGGATTCATAAGCAGACATATATTTGCAAAAGTATTGGCAGGAGAAGAAAAATTAGATAATGAAGTTAAGACAGTAATTGTTGGAGCTTTATCTGCAAGTGGTGCTATGAAAGCTCCAGTATTTAAAAAAGAAAGAAAATTAGTTATCACAGGCGGAGATCGCGATGATTTAATTTTAGCTGCAATAAATAGTGATACAGCAGGAATAGTTTTGACAAACAATATCTTGCCCCCTGCAAATATAATCTCAAAAGCCGCTGAGAGTCAAGTTCCTCTGCTTTTAGCTTCAGCAGATACTTTCCAAATCGCAAAACAAATAGATGATATGGAAGTCCTTCTGACAA
>CAYQAE010000010.1:12746-33273 GCA_964415445.1 uncultured archaeon
CAGTAAAAAAATATCAAAACTGGCAAAATTAACAAAAGAAGGTATAAATTTAGAAAAATTACTTGAATAAATTATGAAATAACTAAATGGGATTTTGATGGTGGAGTATAAAAAAGAATTAGATCATTTTCAATTTGCACAAAGAATAATACCATATTATGATGTAATTCACAAAACCGTGGAAGATTTATTTCCAAAAAATGATTCTAAAATCAAAGCCATAGGGTTAGGTATAGGTGCTGGTGGATTAGAATTACAATTGTTGAAAAATAATTCTAATTTATCTATTGTAGGTATTGATATCTCTGAATCTATTTTAAATAAAGCAAAGAGGCGTTTAATTCATTATAAAGATAGAATTAAATTTTTATGTTGTGATTTTACAAAAGAAGATTTTAAGGATACTTTTGATTGCATATATTCTGTTTTTGCAATTCATTATATATCAGATGATGAAAAAAACAGACTCTTTTCAAAGATATACAATAGTCTAAAGGTAGGTGGTTGTTTTATTTATGCTGATATTTTTAAATCTACTTCTAACTTTTTAACTTCTCTATATACTAAAAAGTGGAAAGCTCACATGTTATTTCAAGGTATAGAAGAAAATCATGCAGATATGTGGATTGAAGATCATCTACATGATGCGAATCCCGAGTCTATATCAAGCACTATTAATTCATTAAAATGTGTAAATTTCTCTGAAGTTCACTCTATTTGGAAATATTATGGTTTTGCAATTTTATATGCTCAAAAAAAGTGAAAAAATTAAAAATTGAATAAAAATTTTTGTAAAATATCATTAATTTTCCTTGCTACAATTCTTCTTTGGGTGTCATCCTCAATACCTTTTACTATCTCTTGTATTGATATAAATAACTTTTTGAAGGTTTCTAAAAACTTTTTTTCGATTTTATGTACGTTTTGTATCTTAAAGTTATTTTCAATAACTTCTTTTGTTCCTCTATCTCCTCTTCTTAAATTGAAAATACACTCAAAAATAGCTGCTATGATTTGATATTTTATTTTGTTTTCTGGTTTTTTTTCTGCTACATCCATAAAAATGGAATATAAAAGATCGTATTGTTTTTGTTTTCCTAAGATTTTTGTAGTACTATATAGACTAGCGTCATTTATATCCAAATATTCTAAGAATGTCTTTTCATTTTTAAATACCATCGAATAAATTTTATTAATCCATTTGTCTCTTTTTTTGTTAATTATATGTCCTTTCTCATTTAAAATATCTTTTTCTCGTTGTATTATCTCTTTGAAAATCTTATTGAAATTTTTTTCTTTTTGGTCTGTTATTTTGGCACCGCAAACACATTGCTTGTTTTTATCTAAGACTATGAGTTTTCTACCACATTCACAATTGTAGATATTTAGATTTAGTTTATAGCCATTAATATAGTATTTAAAAAGTTTTTTGAGAAGTTTTAGATTTGCGTGAGGTTCGTATGTTTTTTTGATTATTTTTTTCCTATACCATCTTTTGATATTAATATTTGATATAGATTTTTTTATCTTTGGAAAAAATTGTTTTATTCTCATTTATTAATCATCTCATATTATATTTTTCTAAAAATAGAATTTCTAAAAAATGAGAACAATTTTTGTTTTAAAAACACACACTTAAGCTCTATTGCACTTAGGTTTTCAACAAAACCAGGTTAAATTATGTTTTAAAATTCTAATTTACTTTAAATATATTTTGGTTTTTATTATTATACATTTGATTTTAGGTTATTAGATAGCCTTGATATCTATTGATTTTTTTAGAGAATTTTATTATCTTATTCTGTCATTTTAAAGGAATATTTATACTAATTAAGGTGATATATATGTCAGAGATAAAAGTAAAATTAGTTTTGGCTGGTCCACCATCTGTAGGTAAAACTAGTCTTATTGATCAATACATAGACAACAAATTTGAAGCAGGCACAAAAACGACTATAGGCGTAGATATAAAAACTAAGGATATGGAAATAAATATTGATGGAGATATAACTAATCTAACTTTAGCTATTTGGGATTTTGGAGGACAGGAGAGATTTGCCTTTTTGATGGATAAATTTGTAAAAGGAGCAAGAGGTGCACTTATGGTGGTGGATTTAACTGCGAAAGAGACGCTGAGAAAATCAGAATTTTGGTATGATCTATGCATGGAAGAAAATTCCAACATGCCAATTATTTTACTGGCAAATAAATTAGATCTTAAAGAAATTAGAGAAATAGATGATCAAGATCTCCAAAATTTTGTTTCAGAGCATGAGAACATTATAACATCATATAAGACGTCTGCAAAGACAGGGGATAACGTTGAAAAGTCATTCGAGGAGATAGCAAAACAGATGTATCTTAAAATATAATTTTTTTATTTTTTTAGTTTATTTTTTAGAATTTATTTTTAGAGGCGTATTTATGAGAAAATATTTGTTTTTATGTCTTATATCTATTATTACATATACAATCTCTTCTGAGCATATAGTAATTAATGAAATTTATTTTGATCCTATTTTAGATGAGACAGATAATGAATTTATAGAGATATATAATTCTGGCCCATCTAATGTGAATCTTACAAATTGGAGTCTTACAGATAATGATGGGATTTGTGATATAATATTTCCTGAATTTATACTCCCATCTGATGCATATTTAGTAGTTTTTACAGGCAAAGGTGTGGATGAACTTAATTTTACAGATAATGTCGGATACTTATATATGAATAAATCGATTTCTAATTGGAACAATGATGGAGATGATATTTTATTATTGAATGGTTCTAATTATCCTATTGATTATGTATCTTATTATGAAGAAGGTAAGGATTCATCTGCAATTGATCCATGTCCAGATAAATTGTCATGGGATAAAAATATTACTGATCTTTTAGAAGGTCGATCTTTATCCTTAATTCCAAACGGGATAGAATCCGATTCATATAATGATTGGAAATTACTTAGTCCCTCATTAGGTGCAAAAAATGATTTTGGTGATCCTCCTGATCAATATGAATCTAAAATATTAATTGAAGAGATATACTATTATCCATATCCTAACAGAAATAATGAATATATCAAAATTACAAATCAAGCAAATAAATCAGTAAATATTAGCTTTTGGTATGTTACAAATCTTGATAATATCTTACAAATCCCTGCTAGCACTTCTTTAGATTCGAATGGAAGTATTTATATAACAGAAGAGGGTCAATCTTTTTATGAAGATATGGGGTTTTTTCCTGATTTTGAATATGTAGATACCTCAGATGAAATCCCTCAAGCTGAATTTAGATCATGGGTGCGGATGTCAAATTCAGGTGAAGTTGTAATTTTAGAAGATGAATACGGATATATTATAGATGAAGTAGTTTATGGTATCAATTATACTTCTGATGGGTGGAAATCTGAACCAATTCCACTAGTAGAATCAGGTCAGATTCTTAAGAGAAATAAAAATGGCTTTGGTTCTATAGATACAGACACATATCAAGATTGGATTTCAAATCGTATGTATAAAATAGGTCAGTCAAATCTCACTTCAAAAACTTTTGAATTTTCAGGTGAAGTTAGAACATTTGTATCCCCTGATTCAAGTTTTTCTTGTATAGTTGATGAAATAAATAAAGCTAAAGAGACTATTTACTTATGTGTTTATCAATTAGAAAGTTATTATATTGCTGATGCATTAATTGATGCCATAAATCGTGGGGTATCTGTTTATATCTTTTTAGAAGGGGGACCAGTTGGTGGTATTTCAGATAGTGAAAAATATTTGAATCAATTATTGTCAGATGCAGGTGCAAATATTCGTTTTATGGTCTTAGATTATGATTTAGAAGTCTATCCTCGATATAGGTATATTCATGCAAAATATTGTGTGATTGATAATGAGAGTTTAATTTTAACTACTGAAAATTGGAAAAACACAGGCATACCAACTGATCCTAGCTTTGGAAATAGAGGGTGGGGAATTGTAGTAAAAAATACAGATATCTCTAATTATTTTGCAAATTTATTTTTTCTAGATTTTAATCCCAAAAAACATGATTCTTATCCTTTTAATGAATCTCATTATAAGTATGGTGCACCAGATATCAATTTTTCTTTCAATTATACTATTCCTACTGATAATTACAGGCCTATTTTTAACGTAAGTGAAATATCATCTGAATTTAGAATAACTACAGTATTATCCCCTGATAATACTTTAGATGAAAATAATCCAATTATCTCATTAATTAATTCTGCAAATGAATCAATATATATAGAGCAGCTTAGCTGTGATATAAGCTGGTCAGATGATGATACTTATTTAGATAATTTATATCTAAAAGCTGCAATTGATGCAGCAAGGCGAGGAGTTGAAGTTAAAGTAATATTAGAATCAAGATATGTAAATATATATGATTCATATCCTGACAATTATGATGTAGTATTATATCTTAATGAGTTAGCAGATCAAGAAAACCTTAATTTAGAAGCAAAGCTTGTAAGTCTGTTTTCAATTTCAAAGGTCCATACTAAAGGGATGATTGTGGATCGAAAATACGTATTAATTTCATCAATTAATTGGGTAAGATGTAGCGTGCAAGAAAATCGAGAAGTTGGATTGATTATAGAAAATGAAGAAGTAGCAAATTATTATTATAAGGTATTTGTATGTGATTGGTATGATAATGCTTCAATAATTTATAAAGAGAAATCAGATGCATCAGATGAATTTAGTAGCTCTGATTTAGCATATCTTATTTCAATTTCTACTTTGGCAATGTTTGGGTCAGTAATATTTTTAATTAAAAAGATAGGATTTGGTATTTAATGCTACTTCATATTGGATTAGATGATACGGATTCTAAAGAAAAATTTTGCACAACTTTTTTAGGTTATAAATTGATTGAATTGTCCAAAAAACATGGAGCTAAATTAGTTGATTTTCCTAAATTGATTCGTCTAAATCCTAATATCCCTTATAAGACTCGTGGAAATGCAGCAGTAGCTTTTTCAATTGTAATAGATGAATCTGATCTTAAAAATTTTAAAGAAGAAGTAATTGAAAAATTTAAGGAATTATCTGATTTTGAAGAGAAAAATACAAATCCTGGATTAGTATTTGTTAAAAAAATACCTAAATATGTTTCTGAATTTTCTAAAAGAGCTCTACGGCATGTTGTTAAAATCTCAGATGCTCAAAAGATATTAGATAAATTAGATGCAGATTATTATAAATTCAAAAAAGGAAGGGGAATTATTGGTGCTTTAGCTGCAATAGGTTATGAATTTGGGGATTTTACCTATGAATTGCTTGTATATAGAAATGAAGTTAATTGGGGAACAAGACGAAAAATAGATCATTCTTCAGTTTTTAAAATGAATAGAGAAACTTATCCAAAGACATTCAACAATATTGATGATGAGACAAATAAAATATTAATTTCTCCAAATACTTCTTGTCCAATTTTGTGTGGAGTGCGAGCTGAAGAAGTAGATATTTTAAATTATGCTTTTGAAATTTTAAAATTTGATGAGGATATTGAAGGAGATATTATTTATAAGACAAATCAACATACAGACGCTAATGTAATTTTAAAAGAAAAATTAGATAAAATTGAAAATTTAACTACTATTGAGACACCTTTATCTGTTGTAAGTAAACCATATACTCATGAGGGAAGTCATACTTTCTTTTTTGGAAAAAATAATGGAAATAAATTGAAAATCTGTTCTTTTTATCCCACTTCTAATCTTAGAAAAGTCGTTCAAAAACTAATTGTGAGTGACAAAATTAGAGTTTGGGGAAGTATTAGAAATAAAGATGGAGAAGACTCTCTAAATTTAGAAAAGATGAAAATTGAAAAATGTCAACCTAAAATTATTCAAAAAAATCCGATATGTCCAAATTGTAAAAAAAGATCTGAAAGCGGAGGTAGAAATCAAGAGTATCGTTGCAAAAGATGTAAATTAAAGTTAGGACATGAAAAAGATAGTCAAGAAATTCATAGAGATTTGGAAGGATTTTATGAATCCCCGCAAAGATCACAAAGACATTTGCATAAGCCTATTGTAAGATATTAAAATTTTTATACTTTCTTTAAAAAATTTATGAGAGCTTCTTGTTCATATAATTTCCCTGTAGCAATTCTATTGTGAATGTAATATAGCAACCCTGCAACTATAAATAAATTATATCCAATTACAAAAACTGCAGAATTGCTCAAAGCTCGACCTAATCCAGTAAATAAAAAACCAATTGCAATAAAAGAACCACCTAAAGACAAATATTTAGCTTCTTTTTTGACATTTCCATCTGAAATTTTATATTTCTGTATCATAAATACAGAATATAGAATAAAAAAGAAAACAATGGCAGCAAATAATAATATACTTACAATTGTAGATCTTTCAATTCCTTGGTCATAATTTGTACCTACGTGCGTTTCAAATGTTAAAATAACTACAATCAAGAGTACTATCCAATATATAAGAGGGAAGTAAAATAGTCTTTTTTTGAAAGTGATTATACTCAAGACACCATAAATTGGAATAATAATTGAGAGAGAAAAAAGAACTACCATTGTATCAAATATTGAACCAATATAAGAACTTTCAGCAGTAGCTGCAAAATAATAAGCAAAACCTGAGGTAAATATCGCTAAAAATGATAATATCCCAAATAGTACCATATATAAATTTACTTTGGCTTGTATTTTAATTGCAACAGGTGGATCATTTTTTAATGAAGGTAAAATTTCTAAATAACGTCTCAGAAATATCAAAAAAATCCAAAACATAAATGCACTGCTTATGAATGCTGAAGTTACAGAAACATAATCAAAAAATTCACTCATATAATTCTCCTTAGTATATATCTTATTTTAATTTTTTTGTTAATTTTGTGCTTTAGTTATTTTTAACAGATATTGACAAATTATAAGTATCATTTATTTTTATGTTTTTTGATAAGCATCAGTATTATATAGTCTAAAGTTTAGTTTGTAATTATTAGATGATTTAGTCATCTATTTTGTTAAGATATATTTTATTCTATGAGAATAAAATGGCCTCTATAGTTTATTAGATTTTTATAAAATTTAAATTAAAAATTGAGGCAAATTATGCCAAGAAAAAAGAATAAAGTTGATAAATTTGATATAAAAATAGTCAATTTATTGATAAATTCTCCAAATATAACTTATTCAGAAGTTGCAAAAAATATTCATAAAAGTCAACCAGCAGCTGGAAATAGGATCAAGAAATTAGAGGAGAAAGGTTTAGAAAATATTTGGGCTTTGAACTTTAATAAAATTCAAAATTTCTTTGGTACTAAAATTGGAAATGTAAAATTTTTTTCAAAAAACTTCTCAAAAACGCGTGATAAATTTTCAAAATGTCCATATATTTCAAATATTTTTAATATTACTGGAGAATTCAATTGTCAGGCAATTATAGTTGCAAATAATATGAAAATCATAGAAGAATTTGTAAATAGATGCATACGTAATAATGGAGATAGTGAAGGAAATAAAAAATCTGAGTTACAATTTATTATTGGATCTAGCGAAAATTTTTTCATTCAAGTTCCTTTTGAAGTTATAACAAGAGAAAATTTTCATTGCAACAATGAATGCGGTCAAAAATTAGAAAAATAGATTTTAAATTTATATTTTTTTATTATTTTTTTATTTATCCAAAATTTTACTTAAAATGTAGCAAAAAAATATTTTTATAAATTTGATTAATTTTCAAATTGTAATAAAATATAAAATATCATAGTATTAAATTAAAATTGGTTTTTTAGATGGGTAAATGTTCTCGTTGTGGAACAGATATGGAAGAAGTATGTCCTAAATGTGGGTTTAAAATAGACCCGTATGCAGTGAAACAATATATCTTACATGAGCCAGATGTGGGAAAATTAAAAGAAATTTTACAAGCATTAGCTGAAAGATTACAACATTTGGATGCTATGACTCAATAAATAAATTGAATGTAATTCTAATTGTTTTTAATCTCTAATATTGATTTTGCTACTATAAATCCAGTTGCTGCGGCTGTTACAATACCTCTAGTTAAACCTGCTCCATCACCTGCTACAAATATATTATCTAAAGATGTTTGTAGTTTATTATTTGTTTTTACTCTTTTTGCACTGTATTTAATTTCTGGGGCATAAATTAAGGTGCTATCTTTATCTATTCCTGGCATTATTTTGTCTAATCTTTCAATTGCATTTAATATTTTCTTTAATATCTTGTATGGATAGGCAATTCCAATATCCCCTAAATTATAATCTCCTAAGGTAGGAATTACTTTGTTTAAATTAATTTTTTCTTCTGTTGATCTTTTTTCATTTTTTAGATCTCCTAATCTTTGAAGGGTAGGCTCTCCACCTGATACAAAATCAAAGAGATCAACTACCATATCTCCATATTCTGTAGTTCCCACAGAAGGATGTACTAAGTTTAGTCTAACTAAAAGCGCAAAATTGGTATTTTTAGATCTTTTACTATGGTATCCTACTCCATTTGTTGAGAATATATTTTTTGAATACCTCTCCATTATAACAAAACCTTCAGGATTAGTACAAAAAGTCCTTACAGGACTGTGATTTTTAAATTTAATTAGAAACTTGGGATCATGTTGCATTCTACATATTGGATCTGTAATTTCTTTTTCAACTTCAACTCGCACCCCCAAAGAAATCGGTTGATCTAAAATTTGGATGTCTAATTTTTCTAGATTTTTAGCAAGCCACATATTACCATTTCGACCAGGGGCTGCAATTAGATAATCAAAAGAAATTTTTTTGTTATCTTTTAATATTATATGGTCGTTTTTGATCGTTAAAACTTTTTTTCTAAATAAAAATTTAACTGAATTTTTTTTTAGATTGTTAATAATGTTTGATATTATCTCTGGAGAGTTTTCTGTTCCAATTTGTTTTTGTGGTGCGTTTATATACTTTATATTGTTTTTTGAACATTCTTTGGTTAGGTTTTTTACGAATTTGTCATCTGGTTTATATCTTTTAATATCTATATTTGGAGAAGAGAAAAATTTATCTACCATATTTATTAGTTTTTGAGTCTCTTTTTCTGATTGAGTTATTTTAGTTAAATTACCACCTATCTCTCCACTTAAATTAAGAAGACCTGATGAATAGGTTCCTGCTCCACCTGCACCACATACATTTGAACAAATAGAGCATTTACGGCATTTTTCGCCAACATTGACAAAACATTTTCGTTGATCTACATCTTTGCCTTTATCTATGATTGTAATATCAAAATTTTTATTTTTTGAAAGAAGTGAAGCTGCTGCCAATCCAGCAGGTCCCGCACCGATTATAATAACTTTTTTCAGATATTTTCACCTGTTTTTTCTATTTTATCTTAAAAATATCTTTAAAGGATTAGTTCTTTTCAATCTTTGTGAGTAATTTGTGAGATGTATTTTGGAAATATTTTAGATACCCTTTGGAAAAAATCTTTGTTTTTATCATATTTTTCTTTTTGGTAGGCTTGGACAGATTTTGAATAAGTTAGAATCTTTAGCGCAGCTAAAAATTCATAAAAATAAACTCTAGCTTCTATATTATATTTTTCACAATATTCCCAATACTCACTAAAGAAAAAATCTCTATTTTGCTTTAAATTTTTATATAATTTGAAGAAGAATAGACTCCATCCAATATCCCAGGCAGGATCACAATAGGAAGACATCTCCCAATCAATTAATCCTACAATTTTACATCCATATACTATGATATTACTTGGCCTTACATCTCCATGAATTAGAGAATATTTATTAATTTTCAGTAGAGGTCTATGTCCTAAGAACCATTTATAGAGGTATTTAGTATCAACATTATATTTTTTATCTAATTCTAACTCTTCAAATGCTTTCAAGCTTTCATTTGCCTCCATTAAGATATATTCTGGAAAATGAAGTTTTTTTTCTAATATCTCTTTTGGAAAAAAATAATCGAATTTTTTTGAGCGCACACTATGGATTATCCCCAAATATTTGGCAATTTCTGATAAGAATTTTTTAGTCTCCTCATTTGAAAAAGAATTTATGGTATTTTGGATTGGCTTACCTTTTATCTTTTCCATTATCAAGAATCTTTTTCCTATCTTATCTGTGTTTTTTTCAAAGATATAAACTTCAGGTATGGGTATATTTATCTTTTTTGTCTCTTCTAATCTTTTATACTCTTTATTTGGGCTAAATTCATTTTCATTATCTGGATAAATTCTTAGAATATAATCTCTTTTTTGGATATTTTTCTTTTTTCTAAATTCTATGGACATATTATATACTATGTTATTTAGACCATGGCTTAATTTTTTAAGTTCAGATACTTTCTGAAATTTTTCACCGCTATTGAGCAGTTTATGAACTCTCCTTCTAAAGAAATGTCGGCTTTTTAGGTATTTTTCAATCTTTTTCAAAATTATAAGTTTGTCTTCCATAAGTTAGTATAATATGTAAGAGTTGAAAAAATTATTTGAAAGATATATTCAAATAGAAATTTTTTATGTAAGGTTTATATGTTCGTTAGGTATTTAAGTAAATATAATTAAATATTAATTATAAGGTGTATTTGCACTTTTTTTGGATTTATTTCACTTTAGATTAGAAATTTGATTTTTCTAGTGTGTCTCATTTGAATTGGATTTTTTATAAATAATAAAATAATAAGAGATGCAAAAATGGAAGAAAATAAGTTTATAGCATATAAAAATAGAAATTTTATGAAAAGCATTGCTGCAAGAGAAGTTCGGATTTTATCAGAGTACAAAAGATTCATGCAAATGCTTAAGCAAGGGCAAATAGAGAATACTATTATGTTTTTTGGATCAGCAAGAGCTAAAAAAAATGGTAAATTGTCAAAATATTACAAAGCTGCAGAAAGATTATCAAAAAAATTAACATCTTGGACTGTAAATGAGCACCCTATTGAAAAAAGATTTATAATTGCTACAGGGGGTGGCCCAGGGATAATGGAAGCGGCAAGTAGAGGAGCACGTAATGCAAACGGTAAATGTCTTTCTTTGGCTGTACAAATCAATGGTGAACCTATGAATGAGTATATTTTCCCTGAATTAACTATGAAATTTCATTATTTTTTCACTAGAAAATTTGCAATGATTTACCCTTGTAAAGCAATAATAGCCATGCCTGGGGGCTTTGGTACCCTTGATGAAATTTTTGAAGTATTAACACTTCGCCAAACACAGAAAATGACTAAACCAATAATTATCATTTTATATGGATCAGAATATTGGTATGAAGTAATTAATTTTGAAAAATTAATTGAATTGGGTACAATTTCAGAAAAAGATCTTAAATTATTTCATGTCTCAAATACAGTTGAAGATGCTTATGAACATCTGATAAAAAATTTATCTCTCTTTGTAAATCGCTAATTTTTTTATTTTTAATTTTTTTTAAAATAATTAACAACATTTTGAGCTACATAACTTGGAATATTACATTTTTTTGATATATCATCAACAGAACTTTTTTTTATATTTTCAATCGATCTAAATTCAGTAAGTAGTCTTTTTTTGTATTTTTTACCTACTCCTTTGATATTGTCTAAAATTGAATGATATGTTCCTTTTTTCCTTAAGATTTTGTGATAATTAATTGCAAATCTGTGTGCTTCATCTCTTATATTTTGCAAAAGTTTAAGTGAGGATGAATTTTTATCTAATATGATTGGACTATCCCTATCTTTTGTAAAGATTATCTCTTCTTTTTTTGCCAAAGATATAATTGGGATATCTTCTAGATTTATTTCATTTAATGCATGATACGCGGAATTAAGTTGACCTCTACCTCCATCTATAAGTATTAGATCAGGCATTCTCTTTTTTTCTTTTTTTAATCTTAAATAACGTCTTCTAACTACTTCTTCTACCATTTTAAAATCATTTTGGGTATCTGTATCTTTTATTTTGAATCTTCTATATTCACTTTTTTTAGATGCCCCATCTTCAAATACCACAACACTACCCACAGAATTAGATGCACCTAAATTTGATATATCTATTCCTTCAATTATTTTTGGTTCATAGGCTAAATTCAGAATTTCTTTTAGATGATAATTTTTCTCAGACGTTGTATTTTTTAATAAATTAAAATTAGCGTTTTTCTGACACATTTTAGATAAATTTATTTCATCTTTTTCTTCTGCCTTTTTTATGTCAATATTTTGTTTCTTTAGCGCTGATTTTGCTAAATCATCTATTTTTTCAGAAATTATAATTTGATCTGCTAAATCTTTTTTGTGATAATAGTACTGGATTAATGTTTCAGATTTTGCATTTGATGTGTCGATCTTATCTTCTAAATCTATTAAAAATTCTTCTTTATCGATGATTGCCTCTTCTCTTATTTTTAATATAACAATTGATAGATAATCTTTATTTTGTGCAAAATTTACAATATCTGTATTTTTTATACCCTCAACATTCATCTTATGTTGATATGATATATCTTCAATTGACCTAATTTGGTCTCTATACTCTTTGGCTTTTTCAAATTCTAATTTTTCTGAGGCTTTCTCCATCTTATTTTTTAGATGTGAAATAATTTTTAGGGTATCTCCTTTTAGAAAAAGAATTGCATTCTCTACATTTTTTTTATATTTTGGTTTAATCTCTTTATATGTGCATGGTGCCATGCAAAGTCCTATGTGGTAGTTTAGGCAAGGTTTAGGTTTTCTAAATTTATAATTAGTGCAAGTTCTTATTTTAAATAACTTTTGAATTAGTTTGTATGCTTTCTTTGCAGATCTACTGTTGGTATATGGTCCAAAATATTTTGAAATTCTATTTTTTTTTCGAGTATATTCTATTTTTGGAAACTCATCCTCAGTTGTAATTTTAAGATAGGGATAGGATTTATCATCTAATAAAACCACATTAAAGTTTGGTTTGTGTCTTTTTATCATACTACACTCTAAAAGTAGTGCTTCAACTTCGCTTTCTGTAATTATATATTTGATTTCTTTTGTTTCTCCAATTAGGATTTGAATTTTATAATCTTTATTTTTCCTAAAATATGATTTAACTCTCTTTTTTAGATTTTTAGCTTTTCCAACATATGTAATTGAATTATCGTCTCTTAGCATATAATATATACCTGGCTTTTGAGGAAAAGAATTAATTTTTTCTTCTAAATTCATTTTAATCCTTACAAAAGAACTTTTTTCAAAACTTGAGTTGTATATGAATTTTTAGAGAGCATTATCTCCTCAGGAGTGCCTTGAGCTATTATCTCTCCTCCCAAATCTCCACCTTCTGGGCCTAAATCTATAATATGGTCCGCTGTCTTTATAACATCTAAGTTATGTTCAATTATAACTACTGTATTTCCTTTGTCTGTTAATCTATTTATTACTTCTAATAATTTATGAACATCTGCAAAATGAAGCCCGGTGGTTGGCTCATCTAGGATATATAGAGTTTTACCAGTGGATCTTTTGCTAAGCTCAGATGATAATTTTATTCTTTGTGCTTCCCCTCCGGACAAAGTAGTTGCAGGTTGGCCTAATTTAATATAATCTAGGCCTACATCATTTAGAGTTTGTAATTTTTTCTTAATTGAGGGAATATTTTTGAAAAAGTATAGTGCTTCTTCTGTGGTCATATCTAAAATATCATAGATATTTTTACCCTTATAGAGCACTTCTAATGTTTCTCTGTTGTATCGCATTCCTTTACATACATCACAAGTAACATAAACGTCAGGTAGAAAATGCATCTCAATTTTAATTAAACCATCTCCTCTGCATGCTTCACATCTTCCGCCCTTTACATTAAAACTAAATCTGCCTTGTTTGTATCCTCGCATTTTTGCGACTTTCGTTTTTGAAAATAATTGTCTTATTGGGGTAAATACATTAGTGTAGGTGGCAGGATTTGATCTTGGAGTTCTACCAATTGGAGATTGATCTATATTTATGACCTTATCAATGTGCGATGTTCCAAAAATAGTTTCATGCTTTCCTGGTTTGATTTTACTTCCGTAAATTTCACTCTTTAGTGATTTATATAAAATTTCATTTATTAGGGTGCTTTTTCCTGATCCTGATACACCAGTTATACAGGTAAATATACCTAAGGGAATTTTTACATCTATTGATTTTAAATTATGTTCTTTAGCTCCTTTTATCTCTAAATATTGGCTATTTCCTTTTCTTCTTTTTTTAGGGATAGGTATCTTAAATTTTCTACTTAAATATTTGCCAGTTATAGAATCTTTATTTTCTTTAATTTGGCTAGGTGTTCCTTTGGCAATGACATACCCTCCGTGCTCTCCAGCACCTGGGCCTAAATCTAAGATGTAATCTGAATTATTTATCATATCTTCATCATGCTCTACTACTAATACTGTGTTTCCTAAATTTTTTAGTCTCTTCAAACTCTCAATTAATCTCATATTGTCTCTATTGTGAAGTCCAATGCTTGGCTCATCTAAAATATATAAAACTCCCATAAGTCCAGATCCGATTTGGGTAGCTAACCTTATTCTTTGTGCTTCACCACTTGATAGAGTAGCAGATGCTCGATCTAGGGTAAGATAATCTAGACCTACATCTAGGAGAAATTTTATTCTAGCTTTAATCTCTTTTAGGATTTGTTCTGCAATTATCTCATCTGTCTTTTTGAGTTCTAACTTTTCAAAAAAGTGAGATGTATTTTTTATAGAAAGTTCTGTGACTTCTATTATTGATTTATTTGCAATTTTTATAGATAAACTTTCTTTTTTAAGTCTCTTGCCGCCACATTTTGGACATTTGACAGAGAACATAAATTTTTCTAATTCACCTCTTATATATTCTGAATTGGTTTCTTTATATCTTCTCTTTAGATTTGGAATAATTCCTTCAAAGCGGCGATTAAAAGTTCCTCTAAATTTTCTACCAAAATAATTTGTTTGTATCGATTTTTTACTCCCATAAGCTAGGACATTTATCTGCTCATCTGTTAGATCTTTAATTGGGGTATTTAAACTAAAGTTATATGCATGGGCGAGACCGGTATACATTTGGTAAAAATAACTTTTTCTCTTTGGAATCTTCATTGATTTTATTGCATCATCTGCAATTGATTTGTTTTTGTCAGGAATAATTAAGTCAATATCAAATTCTTTTATCTCACCTAAACCATGGCATTTTGGACAGGCGCCATATGGGGTATTGAATGAAAACATCCTAGGCAACAATTCTTCATAACTTATAGAACAGCTAGGACAAGCTAATTTTTCTGAAAAAGTTATATCTTTTTTATTTTGTATATGAACTACTAAAATCCCACCTGAAGCAACTATGGCAGTTTGCACAGAATCTGCCAAGCGATTTTTATTATCTTTATTTATTTTTAATCTATCTACTACTAATTCAATGGTATGTTGTTTGTATCTCTCTAAATTTATATTTTCATTTATCTCCATAAATTCTCCATCTACTCTGGCTCGTATAAATCCATCTTTTAAAGCATTTTTGAATATTTCTTTATGTTCTCCTTTTTTGGATCTAATTATGGGTGATAGGATTTGTATTTTTGTGCCTTCATCAAGCTCCATTATTTGATCTACTATCTGTTGTGTTGTTTGAGATTTAATTTTCCTTCCGCATTTATAGCAATATGGTGTGCCTATTCGTGCAAAGAGCAATCTAAGATAATCATAAATTTCTGTAACCGTGCCTACCGTAGATCTAGGATTTTTTGAAGTTGTTTTTTGCTCTATTGATATTGCAGGAGACAAACCTTCAATATTTTCTACGTGTGGTTTTTCCATCTGACCTAAAAATTGACGAGCGTAAGCTGATAGTGATTCGACATATCTTCTTTGGCCTTCTGCATAAATAGTATCAAAAGCTAAAGATGATTTACCTGATCCACTAATACCGGTAATAACTACTAATTTATCCCTAGGAATTTCAACATCTATATTCTTTAGATTATGTTCTTTTGCTCCGTTTATTATAATTTTTTCATGCTTCATTTTAGATCTACTTTTGATATACCATTTTTAAAATCAAATTTTAGAATGAAAAATATTTCATAAATAATAGTTTCCCTACCCTCTGTCTTTAAAAAAAAGTTTAGTATCATAAGTATATTTTTGAGCTTTTTTTGTTCTTTTTGTGGGTCATTTTTTATACATCTGATTAAAAAAAGCAAACGTTTTTATACTCTGAAAAAACAGGTATTTTTAGGTGGGGGCTATGAGTGAGATAGATAATATAAAGAAAAAAATAAAGGATAATGTTGCAACGCTAGAAGGTAGAGTTTCAAATTATGCAGAAGCTAAAACTGCTTTTGAAGAAGCTTTTTCCGATCCTAAAGTATTTACAGTTGAAGATAAAATGGAGATAGAATATCCTATTAATCCTGATGAAAAAATATCTGAAAATATAAAAAGAGCTCTAAAATCAGATCCAGATATTGATGATCACAAAATTAACATTGCTGTAGATCATGGGTTTGTTATATTAAGTGGTAATTTGGATTCGTATTGGGCTAAAATTTTAGCAGGAAAATACGCAGAAAATATACCAGGTGTCTTTGGAATAAAAAATATGATATCTGTTATTTCAAAAAAAGAAATAACCGTAGAAGTATAATTTAATAAAATCGTATAATACACTTTACTTATTCAGATTTTATCTCAAATAATTTATCTCGCAATCTCGCTGCTTTTTCAAAATTAAGTTCAGCTACTGCTTTTTTCATCTCACTTTCTAAAAATCTTATGTCTGTTTCATCATCATATATTACTTCTTCATCTTCTGATTTTTGAGTAGGTATTCCATGAATTTTTGTCTTAATTGATTTTGGCACTATATTGTGCTTTTTGTTAAATTCCAATTGTATTTCTCGTCTTCTTTCATTTTCATCAATTGCTGCCTTCATTGAGTTTGTCATGTTATCTGCATACATTATTACTTTGCCACTTATATTTCTTGCAACTCGACCCATAGTCTGAATTAATGCTCGATCTGAACGTAGAAAACCTTCTTTGTCTGCATCTAATATAGCAACTAATGATACCTCAGGTAGATCTAGACCTTCTCTTAGCAAGTTTATTCCAACTAATACATCAAATTTTCCTAACCTTAGATCTCTTATTATTTCAGTTCTCTCAATGGTATCAATTTCAGAATGTAGATATCTAGCTTTTATATCAGTCTCTAGGAGATAATTTGTTAGATCCTCTGCCATATGTTTGGTTAGAGTTGTGATGAGCACTCTTTCTTTTTTATCTACTACTTTTTGAATTTCACTTATTAGATCATCAATTTGCCCTTTTGTAGGTCTAACATATACTTTTGGATCAACTAATCCAGTAGGTCGATTAATTAACTCTACAATTTGATTGCTGTTATTTAGTTCATATTCGGCTGGGGTAGCTGATGTAAATACTACATTTTTCATGTATTTTTTGAATTCTGAAAATTTTAGAGGTCTATTGTCATATGCAGAGGGCAATCTAAATCCGTATTTTACTAAATTTTCTTTTCGTGCTCTATCTCCTCGATACATACCCTTAATTTGTGGTATAGTCATGTGCGATTCATCAATAATTATCAAAAAATCATCTTTGAAGTAATCAATAAGACAATCTGGAGGCTCACCTGGCGATTTATCTGAAAAATGTCTTGAATAATTTTCGATTCCAGAGCAATATCCTAAATTTTCTATCATTTCAATGTCATAGTTTGTTTTTTGCTCAATTCTTTGTGCTTCAACTAGTTTCTCTTTTGATTCAAAGTATTTGATTCTCTCATCTAGCTCTTTTTTAATTGATTTTAATCCTCGCTTTATTTTATCTTCTGTGGTGATAAAATGAGTTGCACTAAATATGGTGATTTCTTTAAGTTCTTCTTTTGATTTTCCTGTTGTTGGATTGATGTATGAGATTTTATCTACTTCATCTCCAAAGAGCTCTATTCTTATGGCAATATCATCTTCGTATGAGGGCATAATCTCAATTACATCTCCCCTTACTCTGAATGTTGATCTCTTTAGATCAAAATCATTTCGAATGTAGTGTAGATCTACTAGTTTTTTTAGAATTTGATCTCTTTTTATTATCTCGTTTTTTTTGACATGAAATATTTGTTTTTGATATTCTTCAGGTGATCCTATATTATATATACAAGATACACTTGCTACTACTATTACGTCATTTCTTGTTAGGATAGCAGAAGTTGCCCCATGCCTTAATTTATCTAGCTCTTCATTTACTTGTGCATCTTTTGCAATATACATATCTCTACTTGGTAAGTATGCTTCAGGTTGGTAGTAGTCATAGTAGCTTACAAAGTATCTGACTGCATTATCAGGAAAGAAGTTTCTAAATTCAAGATATAGTTGTGCAGCTAAAGTTTTGTTGTGAGCTATAACTAGGGTTGATTTTTGGATATTTTCTATTACATTTGCCATAGTATAAGTTTTTCCGCTTCCTGTAACACCTAATAATGTTTGTAGTTGATAATTATTATTTATTCCTTTTGTTAATTTATCTATGGCTTGACTTTGTCCGCCTTGGGGGGTAAAATTTGATTTAAGTTTGAATTTATTCATTTTAATAATAAAATCTAGACCGCATATATTTTATCTTTATTCTTATTTTCCATAGATCCAAGAAGTATTCTATGGTATGAATCATTTTTTGTAGTAGCTTTTTCCAAAATTCCTTCTACATATACATTTTGATCTTTAGAGGCATAAAAATATTTAGGAAGATATGATACTATTTTTTTAATATTTGAAACATTTGGACCCTCTATAATCTTGAGAATTTCAATTTCATATTCTTGAGGTAGATAAATTGATCTCTCAGATGAAATTATCCTACATTTAGCTTTAATTTGTCCCTTTTTTTCATATCTTAAATTAGGATCATAAATTGAGCTTTTATCCTCTGCAAAAGATAGAGAAAAATAAGTATCCTTAAAATAACCCCCTCTTTTATTTTCTAAAATACTAAAATTTTTATCTTTGTAATTAGATATAACCTGGAGAATTTTATATCCCCATTTTCCATAAACTACTATGTCAATATCAGAAAAAGCTAGATTATGTATACCTAATAGGATACTGCCAGTTATTCCAAATGAATTTATAGATATTTCAAATTCTTTAGATAAAAAATTAATTAATTCAATTGCTTTTTTTACAAGTTCATCTTTTGGATCTTCTTTAATTTTTTCTTTGCATAAATATACTTCTTTAATATCTTGTAATTTTATGAGTTGATATATGGTTTGATGCATATGACTGAAATAGAGATATTTTGGATAATTTTTCTTTAGAAATTTATAAGTCTCTGAAATACTTTCAAGATCATATTTCTCTAATATCCGCTTATAACTATTTTTTGAATCGCTCCAAGGACCCACACCTGGTATATATTTTAGAAGTGAGATATATCTACTTTCAAAATGATTTGATCCAACTACCATAAAAATAAGTCCATCATAAGTTTTTATGTAGTCTTTATCATTTAATCTTAATTATATCACCTAAAATAAATCTAATTTCTCCATTTTTTATTTTTTCAATATTTCCGCATATTTTAACTTTGCAAGGATTTATTGAACTAAATCTTGATCTAAAAAATACAATTCTATCTATTTTTGAATCATCTACTAGATAACTTCCAGGTGTAGTTATACTATTTTTAGTTTGTTTAATTTCTACATCTAACTCTAAATTTTTTTGGATATCTACTGCATCAAATATAGATTCTCTAAATTTAGGATCTACTAATTTTACAAAAAATTCTATATCATCGATATATCCTTGAGTTAATTTAGATAAATTCATCTTCAAAAATGTATCCCAATCAATTTTTGTAGATCTATTATGTCTTAAATACAATTTTCGAATATTATTTTTTGTGTATTTATCTAATATCTTTTTTTCAAATAGTTTTTTTGCAACCTTTAGATATTTTTTGCAATTTTTAAGTCCATAAATTGTAAGGTCAATATCAGATTTATTTGGATTGTGGAGATCAACTAAAGTTGATCCAGAGACCCCTATATGCTCTAAATTAAGCCCATAGTTTTGTAATATCTTTGCAAATTTGGTTATTTTTTTCTGCAGCTTGTCATTTGCCGCTGATTTTATGGTCTCTTTTAGCTTAAGTATTGGATTATATGCTTTTTTAATTCTAGAATGTTTTACATATTGATATCCAACATTATTTTTATTTAGGAGATAATCTGATTTATATTTTTTTAGATAATTAAAACCATCTTCTGGGGTATGTATTTCTTTGTATTTATTTTTGCCTCTGTCAAAATAATATTTAAGATATGCAATATATCCATCTTTTGGGTGGTAATTTCCGCGTATATCGAAAATATCACCATCATTTGTTTTTATGCTATGTCCTTCGATCGTCATCTACACCTCTATTAATTTAGAAAAAATCTTTAGTAAGGTTAAAAAGAAATTGGATTTTATTAATTTGTGAGATGATCTATATGG
>CAYQAE010000011.1:0-15694 GCA_964415445.1 uncultured archaeon
AAATCATAATACTTGCTTTTCAGATAAGAATAAATACTTATGGATAATAAATATCGTATTAAATATTTATATATTAGTATTTGATAATATAAAATTATAAAAAACCTATTTTTATAAAAATATATTTTATTATTGTATTTTATTTCAAAAAGATATACCTAACCATATAAAACAACATTTAGCTCAAAAAGAAGAGAAAAATATTTTTTGGATATCAAAAACCAAATATAAATACAAAAAAAGTTCAATTTCCAAATTAAATACTAAATTACAGATTAATGAATACTTACCTTCCAAACAAATATTTATAAGTAGTTAGGTAATTATAGAAACAAAAACAAAGAAGATGATTATGATGTGGGAAGATATTGATATTGAAACTTGGATGTTAGATGGCCAAACTATAACTACACCTGATGGCAACTCATTTGCACCTTATGTTTTGGTAAATAAAGAAAATAAAGAGATTATCCAAGAACCAGCTCTTAAGCCTAATTTTGATATTGAAAGCAAAAAAATTGATAATCAACAAATCATTACCCCTGATGGTCTAAAATATGATATATATGTAGATATAAATCTTGATAATAATAAAATGATAGGAGAACCTTATCTAAAACCAGCAACTGAATTAGAAGAAATTGCAGAGAAGATTAAGTTAAGAAGTTCAAATACAGAAAATTGGCTTCTCGATGGTCAAGATTTTATAGCTGATGATGGCAAAAAATTCCAGGCTTTTGTTTTAGTAGATAAAAATACACAAAAAACAATAGATAGACCATTTTTAAAACAAGATTGTGAAGTTGAGACTTGGAAATTAGAAGATCAAGTTGTAACTACACCAGATGAGAAAAAATTTGAAGCATATGTTAATGTAAATCCCAAAACAAAGGAAGTATTATCTTATCCTTTTTTAGGTCCTATGGAAGTCTCTCAAAAAGATGAATCAAATGCTGATCTATCAGAAGAAATTCAAAATAAAGATGAAAATTTAGATGATGAATTTGAAGATATAGATAAGGATTCAGAAAAAATTGATATTAAAGATGAAAAAGATGAAGAAATCTCTGAAGATAATGAATCTGAGGAAGAAATAGCTATTAGTGATAATGAAATAAATGAAGATGAAAAAGATGAGGAAATCTCTGAAGAAGATAATGAACCCGAGGAAGAAATAACTATCAGCGATAATGAAATAGAAGAAAATGATTCTGAAGAATTCAAAGAAGAGATCAGTGAAATTGAAGATGAAAAAAGTGAGGAAATATCTAAAGATAGTGAATCTGAAATAAAAATAGAAGAAAACCAAAAAATTGATGATCAAAACACAGAGGAAAAAATAGAAGAAGACAATAACATCTTTGAAAATATTGTAGTAAAAGAAGATAAATCAGATGAAGATAATGATTCATCAGATAGTGAAAGCAATGAAATTGATGAGAGTTTACGGGAATTAGAAGAGAAAATCTTAGCTGCAAAAGATGATCCATCGGGTCTTAATTTTGACAATTTAATAATTGAATCAGATATAGAAATTGACTCATGGGAGCTTGAAAATCAAAAAGTAATATCAATCGATGATAAAGTATTCATACCATATGTTGATGTTAACCTAAGAAATGGTGAAATTATAAGAGGGCCTTATTTAAAATCAGAAGAAGATGGAACTGAGGAATATATGCCATTTATGTCCCACATTGACTCTGACACAAACATAGAAAGCTGGAAAATTGAAGGTCAAAATATAACTTCAATTGATGGAACTATTCATATCCCATATGTAGATGTCAATGTAGATACCAAAGAAGTTGTGCGTGGGCCATATCTAAAACCAGAAGAAGAACAAAGTGATTCAGATGAAAATCCAATAGAATCTGAAGCTTAATCTCTATTTTTTTATTTTTTGATAGACAAATTTTTCTTAAGTTAATGCTTAAGAATTTAATGTTAGCAATTTAAAATTTCAAAAATTAATCCATTTTAATTTTCAAGTGATTAAATGAGTAAAAAAAGAATCAAAAAAAGACAAAAACAAAAAGAAAAATTAAAGAAAAAAGAAGAAGAAAAAAACCAACAATTAACTCTAAATTTAGACTTTTTTAAAAAAATAATTAAACAAATTGGAGCTTTCTCGCCTATAATAATTGTATTAATTTTATTAGCAATGTATGGAAGCGGATTAAAAATAATTCAAGAGATAGATCCTTTTTTCCATGCATCAAGAGCGTATCATGTCAAAAGTTTTTTCCCAAAAGGTATATATTGGGATTCAGCTTATTATGCACATTTAGGAGGTAGAGCAAATCCATACCCCCCACTTATGCATATTTATTGGGCATTAATGTGGGTAATAACAGATATAAAAACATCGCATGCAATTGTTGTTGGAACACAATTATTTTTATTAGTTTTTTCAATAACATATGTTACAAATCGAAATTTTGGGACCCTCGCAGGTATTGTAGCAGGAATTTCAAGTTTATTATTTATACCAAACACAGATATGACTTTTTTACCAGTGCCTAATCCTTGGCTTTATGCTTTTGCTTTACTATCTCTTGATGCATATCATAGAAAAAAAAAGTTTCATTTTATATTTTTTTCAACTCTAGCATTATATGTACATTATTACGCAATTATAGTATTATTTCCCACTCTTTTTTGTTTTGCAATTGGAAAAATTTTTATAAAAAAAGAAAAAATATCATCATTTCTATTACTCTTTATTCCTGCTCTTATTTACTCCCCACATGGAATTTTACTCTTTTATTATACTCAAACTGGATATTACCAAAGCACGGACTCATGGACATTCGAAGGAGAAGATTATTTTATTTGGGTTGAAAAAGATGCAGTATACTGGTTAATTGGTTTAAGTTCTTTTGGTATACTCTATGGGTTATATAATCCAAAATATAGAGAAATAACAATCTTACTCATGCTATTCCTTATTATAAATTCTATTTCATGGCATTATCTAAGACCAAGACGTACTTGGCAAGGTTTTTATTGCATTTGTTCTATTTTTATAGGACTTACCGTAAAATCAATGTCTATGCTAACCTTAAATGAATTGAAAAAAACTCAAAATTTAAAAATTAATTTAAAAACAATTTCAGATGTATTTATTCCCATTGCTGCATTTTTTTCAATGATTTTAATAGCAAGTAGTGCCGAGAATTTACCAGATTACTCAATGCCAAAAAGATTACATCAATTAGATAATTATGAATCACAATTAATAGATTATTATAAAAATAATGGACAAAAAGTTCCAGTTACAAGTTATGATGATGTAGTAGAAGTAATTCAAAATTATACAGAAAAAAATGAAACTATTTGGTTATCAGAAGAAATTGCTTCAAGTGGTAGTGGTAAAGCCTTTGCTGAAACAATAGTATTTTTAGGCGAAAGAAAAGTTACTGGAGGTGGATTTGGTGATCAATGGAGAAATAAAACAGCTGATGAATCAATAGCACCGTATCAAAAAATTAACCTTTTTTATGTAGATAACAGCTCAGAGTTAAACAATATTAAACCGCCTAATTTTGAAATTGTTTTCCAAAAACAATGGAATAACAAATTAGTTGCTGTTTTAATAAATAGCAGCTATAGCTCCTAAAACATACCATTTTAGATTTTTTAAAATTAAAAAAGTGAATAAATTAATAAAATAAAGTTTATGATATCCAAAAAAAGGTGCTTATTACATATGTCCTCAAAAAATAATCAAGGATTTACCATTACTGGCATTTTTTTTTCAATCGCTGGATTATTAGGAGTTTTTATTAATTTATTTTTAGTTTGGTTTTTAGCTACTCTTTTTGGCTACATATTTTTATTTAGCATAATTGGACTAACAATAGGTCAAACATCAAATTTTATTTTACAAAAAATAATAGTTTTTAAATCAAAAAAGAACCCAATCGAAGAACTACCTCTATATTCAATTGGAGTAATTATTGGTTATATCTTTAATTTAACAACTGTATATTATTTAGTATACTACTTTGATATCTACTACTTATTTTCGCATATTGCAGGTATTTTGGCAGGAACTGCAATTAATTATACATTTCAATATTTTATTACATTCAAAAAAACAATAAAGAGTCCTTAAAATCTTAATTTTAACTAAAAAACATGATTAAAATGATATATATTTTATTACCAGCATACAACGAATCTAATAATTTAAAAAAATTAATTAGAAGAATCAAAGAAACTTTCAATCAGCTGAAGAAAAATTATGAAATAATTATAGTTAATGATGGGAGCGAAGACGGTACTAAAGAAATATTAAATGAACTTAAAAAAAAATATCCTATTCATATATTAAATCATAAGAAAAATCTTGGATTAGGAGCAGCATTAAACACTGGCTTTGTTGGTGCCTCAAAAATACTTAAAAAAAATGATTCACTAGTTGTGATGGATTCAGACAATACACATGATCCAAAACAAATTATTGAAATGTGTAAATATAAAAATGTTGACATAATTATTTCTTCAAGATATAAAAAAGAAGCAGAAATTAAAGGAATACCAACATATAGAATGATTTTAAGTATAGGGATAAGTTTATTAGCAAAAATATTTTTTAAACTAAATGCTAAAGACATAACTAGCGGATATAGACTTTATAACTACAGGACAATAAATTATTTATCAAAAAAATATAGAAAGAATATTATTCAATCAAAAGGTTTTAGTGCTCCATTAGAAGTAATTTTAAAACTAAATCCTCTTAATCTAAAAATTAAAGAAATCCCCATTCAGCTAAATTATAAACTAAGAGGTAAAGAAAGCAAAATGAAAGTACTTCCCACCATATATGAATATTTAAAATTGATATTCAAAACCAAAACTTCACAGAAATTATAATGATATTATTACTGAACTGTATTTTTAGCATCTTTAGTTAAATATATCTCAATTATCCCATCTTCAGACACATAAACCGGATCAACTCCATCTAGATATTTATTTTTAAATTGATCTATAGTTTGATATGACTGGATATTATCAATCACAATATATTTTATATAATAATAAACTAAAACTGTTTTATTTTCACTTTTGTATTTGTGTGGTCGATAATAACTTAGGTTTAGATAATCTTGACCTCCTATTTTCTCTTCATTAATTGGTGTCATTCCTTCATTTGAAAACATAGCTATTTTAGAAATAGCTTCAAACCAACAACGTCTTTGATCATAAACAGCATACGGATGACCAATTAAATAAGCGGCATTTGTTTTATTTGATTCATTTCCAAAAAAATTAGAAATTGGATCTGCTTCTTCTTGAGTAAGAGACGGTTTTATACTTTTTGATGTTTCAATAGTTGAATCGATATACAAAAAAGCAATAAGAGGCAAAAAAATTAATGCAATAGAAAAAGTTGATTTTGAAAACACATTTCTAGTAATTACCAAATTAAAATTTGTATTTATTTTATTTGAAGAATATTTAATCCCAAAAATAGCAATTAAAGAAGCAATTATCGAAAAAATATGATAGCTACATTGAGACCATCTTCCAGAATAAAAAGCCATTTGTCCATATCCCAAAGGAGAAGCTAGAAGATATAAATGAGTACAAAAATAATCTATAAGAAACCAGCTCAAAATAAAAAGAAAATTTCTTGAAATAATATAGTTTTTGGAAAATAAAAAAAGTATAAATAAACCAAAAACAATTAAAATCAACCAAAGAATCCCAAAACGTTCATTTAAATCATATGCATCTGGAGGGAGGCCCCCTAATTGTTTTTCTTTAAGATAAGAAGGTATAATCAAATCTTTGAGATATTCTGTCTTAAAATCTTCTTGCTGTGATTCATGAGAAATTACATCACCCCAACTAATAAATATATAAAAAAAAGGAGCAGCAATAATGAAAAAACAAGCCATAATAATCAAAAGATGTTTAAAGAGATTCAAATCTCTTTTAATTGAAAAATGTAAGATAAAATAAAGAAGTGCTACTAAGGCCGTATAAAGAAATCCTAAAGGATTATACAAAAATTCAAATCCCGCAAAAAACCCAACAAACGCTGAAAAAATAGTTTCATTTTCATTTAATGCCCTTAAAAAAAAATATAAAACTGCTAATCCAATATTCAAAGAAATTTCAAAAGGTATAACTCCAATAAATAATGAAATCAAATTACCATAGCTAAAAATTACAAAAAAAGAGGCTAAAATACCAATTGCTTTTGATTTAAATAATCTATAACAAATTATATATATCAAAAAAACTGAAAATGCATGCATAACGCCTGCAAAAGTAAATAAAGTATTTGCTGTTCCAGAATCTGTCATTAAAATTAAAGAAGCTACAGTAGATGAAAATCCTGGAGGATACATATTCCTCCCTTGAGGCATGATTTCACCCCCATAATTGTTAGAAAAATATTTAGGATATTCATATAAATCATGGCTTATAATATGACCTTCTATTAATGTAAAATGAGTACATGCATCATAACTACCATAAGGTAAATTAGTTTGGCTTATAGGATATAGACGAATATACAATGCAAGGAAAAAAAATAAAATTACAAAAACATCTACTAAACCTAATTTATATTTTTTAAAATCAATTTTCTCTATTTTTCTTGTTCTTAATGCATAAATAAAAAGTAAAAATAATGATAAAAACAAAAATAGATATAGGTATTTAGAATATAAAATTTTTGCATATCCCAAACAAACAGAAAAAAATGTCAAAACAAAAATTGAAATCAAAGGAACAAAAGTAATTCTTTCAATAGCCAAAAAAGATTTTTGGCCTAGAAACAATTCAAAAATTAAAAATCCAATTAAACTAAGTAATATACAAACAAAAATCACAGCTAATAACATCAAGTTTACTTAAAAAGTATAAATTTATAGCAATTACTTAAACTATTAAACCTATAAATAATAATCAAAAACAATTTCAACAACCAACATATATTTTAGTGATATCAGCATGCTAAGTATAATAATACCTGCTTATAATGAAGAAGAAACACTGATAGATGTAATAAATAATATTTTTAAATCATTAAAAAGCATAAAATTTGAAATAATCATTGTTGATGACGGTAGTTATGACAAAACTCTTCAAATAGCTAACAAAATTGCAAAAAAATATTCTAACATTAAAGTTATTATTCACAAAAAAAATATGGGAAAAAGTGCTGCAGTACTTACAGGTATAAAAAGTAGTAAAGGAAAAATTATAATCATCCAAGATGCAGATGCTGAATACAATCCTAAAGATATACCTTCTCTAATAAAACCAATAGTAGAAAAAAAAGCCGATGTAGTTTATGGCTCACGGTTTTTAGGTAGAATTGATAGGATGAATATTTCACACAAATTTGGAAACAAATTTTTGACATTTATAACAAAATTATTATATTCTATACAGATTACAGATATGGAAACAGGATATAAAGCAGTAAAATCAGAAATAATAAAAAATATATCATTAAAAGAGAATAATTTTGGATTTGAACCAGAATTAACTGCAAAACTTGCAAATAAAAAAATAAGAATTTTAGAACTACCAATAACATATAATGAACGTAAAAAAGGTATAAAAAAAATAACTTGGAAAGACGGGATAAAAGCATTTTTTATTCTGCTAAAATATAAATTTCTCAAATAATTCTTCCTAACTATATTAATAAGAAATCTTGTTTAAAGAAATTTTGGTTTTTAAAAATTATTTGATCTTAAATCTTTTGAGTAAAATGATCTATATTTTTCTTCAATTTAATAAAAATACTAATTTTTACATATCAATTATAAAAATTTAGATTATACCACCATAAAATGAAATTAATCATACTCCTCCCTGCATATAACGAACAAGATAAAATTGAAAAAGTAATTAAAGAAATACCTCCTAATATCTGCCAAGAGACCAAAATAATTGTAATTAATGACGGATCGACTGATAAAACTAAAGAAAAAGCAGAAAAAGCAGGGGCAAAAGTCATAAGCCATAAAAGGAACTTAGGCCTAGCTAAGACATTTAAAACAGGGATAAAAGAATCTCTAAAGTTGGATGCAGATATAATTGTACATATCGATGCAGATGGACAATATGATCCTCAAGATATACCCAAACTAATCCAACCAATAATAAATAGCGAAGCAGATCTAGTTTTAGGTTCACGTTTTTTGGGAAAAATTGAAGAAATGCCTAAAATAAAAAGTTTAGGAAATAGACTATATTCATGGCTTTTGCGAAAACTTACCAAAACAAACATATCAGATTTTCAAACTGGATTTAGAGCATTTAACAAAAAAGTAGCACAAAGAATAACCATAAGAAGCAAATATACCTACACCCAAGAGATGTTAATCGACTGTATATTAAAAGGATTTAGAATAAAAGAAATACCTATCATTTTTGCCAAAAGAACTTCAGGAGAATCTAGACTTATGTCAAATTCTTTTAGTTATGCTTATAAATCTTCAAAAACACTCTTCAAAACTATGCGAGATTTTAGACCTATTTTTTTCTTTGGTATTTTTGGATTAATTTTTACTCTATCAGGCCTTGGAATGCTTACATATAATTTATATCTATATTTTGTTGATACAACTACAAATGATCCGCTTTTTATGTTTTCAGCTGTATTTATTCTCCTAGGGATTCAATCTCTCTTTTTTGGATTTTTAGGTGATATGTTAATTACGATAAGAAAAGATATATCTAAAATAAAATAATTCACAACCTAGCCCCAAACTTTGAAATTACCTTAGATGCTATCTTTGCACCATGCTCCATTGCTTTTTTATAATCTAAACTTTTCAGATATTTACACATAAATCCAGAACAATACCCGTCCCCAGCTCCGGTGGTATCAACTACATCTGTTTTTTGAATTCCTACTTTTTGAATTTTACCCCCAAAATAACCTAAACTACCCCTCTCACCTAAAGTGACTACAATAGCATCAATTGAATATTTATCAAATAAATCTAAATTCTCTTCAATGTCAGCTTTACCAAATAATTGTCTAAATTCAACTTCAGATAAAATCAAAATATCACAATTATACAAAAGATCCTCAATTTTATCTAATCCATGCTCGACAATTAGAGCTCCTAAATTTATAGAAACTTTAGTATTATATTCTTTAGCTAATTTTGCAGCTCTTATCAATATTTCAATGTTTTCTAAATTGGCAATATGTAAAAATTTAGATGATTTAATATATTCTTTATTAATCTCATCCATATTTAAATTATTAGAAGCCCCACTAAATGCATATAACTGTCTCTGTCCAGAGGGATCAACGACTACCCAACAAATTCCTGTCTTTTCATCTCTTGAGATAACTATACCACCAATGTTAGCTTTAACTGAATCTAGATTATCCAAAATTAAATTTCCAAAATTATCCTGACCTATTTTTGCTAAAATTGCAGAATTTAGGCCTAATTTTGCGCAATTGTATGCAAAATTGGTAGCAGATCCACCAAAATTTTGATTTAAATCTCTTATAAAAACTTCATCATCTTTGTTTGGAAAACGATCCACTTTTGCTATGTAGTCAATTAGTGCTGCACCAATTGATACAACATCAAATTTCATATCTATCATTTAAATATATCAAATGAAACATTTATATAAATCAATTTATATATATTAAGTAATACCAAAACATAGTTGGTGCAACTATAATGGTGAAAAATATCATCGAAAAAAGTTATCTTAGAGTATGTATGTTGGTTTTCCTAATTTCTATTTTTAGTTTTTCTTATGTTGATTCTGCCGCCTTACCAACTATTGATGATATTCATAGTCCTGAACATGATTTTACATTTACAACAAGAGATTATATATTCATAAATGTCAATCTATCAAGCTCTGAAGGTAAGTATAAAGAAGCTTTTTTTGAAGGTGAAGATCATTATAATTTAAGCTCAAATGGTACTTACTGGACAACTACTATACCTGCTCCAAAACAATCTGGACAAAAAACTTTAGTAATAAATATTTCTAATGACACTTCTTCTAACACAGAAACTAGAAATGGGAACATAATATCATCACCTGCTAATTTAAGTGTATCCCTCAATTCATCTGTTGAATATAATCAAAATATCTATATTGATGCTCAATTTACATACTATATAAATTCTACAAAAAGTGAACCTATTTCTGATTCTACACTAGCTGTAGAATTTTTCAAAAATGATAATCCTACGTCTTCCATACGAAAAACTAGTATTACAGACCAAATTGGAAATGCAAGTTGGACTATTTTGTGTGATTATTTTTTA
Source organism: uncultured archaeon (assembly GCA_964415445.1). Taxonomy (GTDB): domain Archaea; phylum CAYQAE01; class CAYQAE01; order CAYQAE01; family CAYQAE01; genus CAYQAE01. The sequence continues at coordinate 10,296 of CAYQAE010000011.1, forward strand.
CCAGGAAATTGGACTTTTAACATCTCATATAGTTATTCAGACAATAGTGGTAGTTATGAATATGAAGAGAAATATATTGAGAAGATAGTAGAGATAAAAAAAGCCAATGCAACAATAAATATGGGATATATTCGATTAACAGATAATGAAACTTTAGTTTTTGCCTATGCAAAAGATGCACAAGGTAGATTAGAAGATGCACCAAAAAGAGGTTCAGATAAAGAGACACCAAAAATTAAATTTTATAAAAATAGCATAGATAATACACCTCTAGTAACTATAACTATATCAGAAGGATTTGCATATACTGTATTAGATCTTGATCAGACTACGTCAAATATATTAGCCAAAGTAGACCATAATTGTTATACAAATGATACCAAAAATATTTCATATTATCATGAAATTAATTTTCAACCTACAACACAAGATCTATATCAAGGAAATTATCTAAATGTCTCATTTCCAATATACTGCAGCAATAACATTAGTAACATTAACCTAAATTTATATTCACAAACAAATTATATCAAAATCTCTTTAGAAAATGTCTCATATAATTCAGAGAAAAATTGGTATATTTATTCAAAATCACATTATATTGGCATAAATTATCGAGAAGGTAACTACACTATTGAATTTGATTTTAATGATACACAAAGCAATTCAAAAAAATTTACAAATATAGAAGATGAAACTACTGGTTGGGAATTTAAACTCAATATCCTAAAAGTAGATTTAGTATGTGAAATCAATAGAACCAAAAAAGAAAAAAGTGGAGACCATTATTATTACATATTCTACTTAAAAGCATATTATGTAAATAGCAATCAAACTTTTGAAGGTACAATTACTCTTGAGATTCGAGATAGATTAATTTCAGCAAGTTATGATACACAAACTGGACTTTGGGTTGCAGATTATGTAACTGATGAGGAGATTGAAGAGATAGAAATTACTGCTTTTGACTCATATGATCACTCCACCACCTTTACAAAAACATATGATGTAGATAAATCTTCTTTTGACTACAAAATTTTAATTCCAATATTTACTGGAGCATTTTTAGGTCTAATTATGATGATGCAGTATAAAAACTCAAGAAATAGACCTAAAGAAGATTACGAAGAAACAGATGAAATTGAGATATCTGAAAAATTCTCAGAAGAAGACGGGGAACAAGAAGAGAAAATGGATGAAGAAGAGATGTATTCAAAATTACAAGATGACCTGTTTAAGTGATTTAGTAGATGAGAATTCAAAAAATTTCAAAAAAAAGAAGTAAAAGAAGAAAAAAATATGGTGGATCAAAACCAAAGCTCATAACTAGCATTTTAGGTTTTATCCTAGCCTATATTCTTGCCAATTATTTTATACATGGTAATTTTTTTATTCTAAGCCCTATTTTAGAGATACCTATGTGTATATTATATGGAATTATTGCATATATGGTAGCAATGCGCAGAGTTATTAAAAGCTAGACATAACCAATATCTGACTCTTTTCCACTTGTCTCTTTAAACATCATCTGATCAGCTTGCCCTTGCACTGTCTTTAGCATTTTCTCTGTTTTTTTAGCTCTTTTTTCAAGCTTTTCTAAATTTACTTCTATCCCCAAAATCTGAATAAGTATCTTAAGCACCGCTTCTGCAGCTCGAGGATCTACAATGTCCCCTGGAGTTGTACCCAAAAGACAATATCCATCGATTCCTCGAAGTTCACCTAACCCTAAAAGAAGTCCTGCTACACCTAAAATAGAATTACCTTCAAACCCAGAGGATTCAATATCATACTTAGATAGCTCTTTCAATTTTTCTTTTCTATTTGAAACAGCATAAATTTTTGGTTTTTCATATGCACCAATGCCCCATCCAGCTAAAGTAATTATCTCCTTAACTCCTACTTTTTCACATATATCTAATATTTTCTCAACTATATTATATGAACCAATGGGATTTGGAGATTGCACATTTCCACCTAGAAGTATTAAATCTTGTTTTCCTCGAAAATAATACATCATATTATTCATAGTCATTACAGTTCCATCAGAATTCATCAAAACACAATGTGGAAAATCAGGAGAATAAATATCTACAAATGGTTTTGCATCTAACTCATCAACTAAATGTTCACCTATAATCTGTGCAACAAGCCCCACACCAGGTAGGCCTTCGATCAAAATAGGACTATTCAATTTTGGAATTTCTTTTACATCCATCAAAATCTCTTTCATCTTAATTCAACTCATCTATAATTTAGGATATACCTTTAAAAAAATTGGTAAATGAAACTAATATATTAGATAGGATCAAAATGATATACAAATACGACCAACTACTAAAAAGAGCAAGAGAAAAACTTCCAAAAGACGTACATGAACACGTACGACTTAAGATACCAAAGGCTGTACGTAAAATAGAAGGAAGAAAGACTATAATCATGAATTTTTCTGAAATTGCACAAAAACTAAACAGAGACCCAAAACATCTAATTAAATTTTTAAATAAAGAATTAGCTACATCTGCAAATCGAGATGGAAATAGAGTTATATTTCAAGGTAAATTTACCCAAACAATCCTAGATCGTAGAATAAATTATTATGCTAAAGAATATGTAAATTGTCATGAATGTACAAGACCTGATACTCATCTAATAAAAGAAGATAGAATTACATTGGTAAAATGTGACGCATGTGGTGCACGATATTCTGTAAGGTCACTATAAAATTTATTTTTTGAATATAATGAAACCATTTTGTATTGTATGCGGAAGCCACAAACAATTTGAAAATAGAATGTGCAAAAGTTGTTTTTCAAAAAGAATTAATCTAGGAAATATAGATAATATCTCAATTAAATTTTGCAAAATTTGCTCTAAATTTAGTCTAAAGAAAGCTTTTCAAGACCAAGATACAATTTATGAGAGCTTAGTCAACAAAATAAAAAAAGAAATTTCAAAAAACATTAAACTACATAGCAAAAAACTAGAGATATCCACAGAAATAAAGGATATTGATCTAATTAATTTAGAGATAAAAATATCAAATGGAAAATCTTTGGAGATTCAAAAAGAAATAAACATAGATTTAGAAGAATTAGTATGCCCAAGATGTAACAAAATTCGAGGAAAATATTATGAAGCAATATTACAACTTAGATGCAAAGACAAAAACAAATTAGTTGAAGTAGAAGAGTTTATATTCCAAAAAATCGATGAAAATACCACAGACTTTGAGCCAAAAATTTCAGACATAAAAAAAGTAAAAGGGGGCATTGACTACTATCTTGCTAAAAAAAATTTAGCTAAAAAATTAATAAAGGAGATTAAATCAAAATTTATTGTCCAAATTAAAGAAAGCCATAAAATTAAAGGACAAGATAACGAGGGAAGAGAAGAGTATAGAACAACTTATTCTGTGAGAATATCGAAATATAACATAGGTGACGTTATAGCTATAAAGGGGAAAACTTACAAAATTTTAGGATTTATAAAAAACAGAATAAATCTTTATGATTTAGATAAAGAAGAGGAAATTTTTTTAGATATAGAAAAGATCTTTAGTAAATCTACAAAATTAAAAAAACCAAAAACCTACATTGTAATTTCAAAATGGCAAAACACCCTACAAATTAGCAACAAAAACCACACAAAAACTTATGAAATTGAAACTAAAAATAATTATAATATAGGGGATAAAATAAAGGTCATTAAAGACAAAAAGAAAAGTTATATCGTCTAAATTTGTTTTATCCTAAAAAATACTTGATTTAAATCTAATTTTGCCAAAACTATAGCTCTAAATTATTTATTTTCTAATTTTTCTTAATTAAATGTAACTACCAAAAAGTTTATAAGTAATACTAATTATATGTTAGTAACAAAAAGTAACTAACCATGAGGTGATATATATGTTTGGAGACGATATATTCGATGATATAAGATCTGAGATAGAAAAAGTATTTGGTGGAATATACCGATCAAATAATTATCCACAAAGACCCAATAGACATTATAGAGAATTAAATAAACTAGAACCATTTATAGATATTCAACAAGATAAAGAAAATTTACATATTATAGCACAATTGCCAGGATTAAACAAAGAAGATATAAATTTGGATATAAGAGATAACACTGTTGAAATATCTACAAAAGAAAATATTGAAATTCAAAGAGGTTATTACAAAAAAATAGATTTACCTGTCAAAATTATACCAGATAAATCTTCTGCCAAATATAAAAATGGAGTATTGAAATTAACTATATCAAAAGCAGAAAATACTCCTAATTGTAAAATTGAAGTAGAATAAATTATGAGGTGATAAAAAATGAAAGATAAATTAATATTAAAAACAGCTGAAGCCCACCACCGAGATGTTGGGCGTAACATTGCAAGAATTTCTAAAAATGCATGTTCTAAATTAGGAATTGAGACAGGAGATGCAATTGAATTATCTGCATCTAAAAAAACATATGCAATAGTATGGCCAGCATATACTGAAGATGAAGGTATGGATATTATAAGAATAGATGGCACAATCCGTGAAAATGCAGGAGTTAGTGTTGGAGATAAATTAGAATTGAAAAAGGTAGGAGAACTTAATTTAGCCAAAAAAATAAGTTTATCTCCAAATCAAGCAATAAGATTTGATTCAAATTTTGCACGCTATGTTAAAGAATATCTTTTTGGAAAACCACTTTCACTTAAAGATAAAGTCAGAATTGAAATAATGGGATCATCACTAACATTTCAAGTAATTTCAACTAATCCTAGGGGTGCGGTGTTAGTTGCAAAAGATACAAATATAGATATTAAAGAAAAACCAACCGAAGCTCAAGCAGAAATTCCAACTGTAAGGTATGAAGATATTGGTGGACTCAATCATGAAATTAATAAAGTAAGAGAGATGGTTGAACTTCCAATGAAACATCCTGAGTTATTTGAACATATCGGAATTGATCCACCAAAAGGTTTACTTTTATATGGGCCACCTGGAACAGGCAAAACATTACTAGCTAAAGCTATAGCCAGCGAATGTGGAGCTAATTTCATAAATCTAGCTGGTCCCGAAATTATGAGTAAGTTTTATGGACAGAGTGAAGAGAAGCTACGTGAAATTTTCAAAGAGGCTGAAAAAAATGCACCTACAATTATATTTATAGATGAAATTGATGCAATTGCTCCAAAGAGAAATGAAGTAAGTGGAGAAACTGAAAGAAGAATAGTAGCACAACTTCTATCTTTAATGGATGGCTTAAAAGCAAGAGGTGAAGTTATAGTAATTGCTGCAACTAACAGAGAAAACGCAATCGATCCTGCACTTAGAAGACCAGGGAGATTTGATCGTGAGATTAAAATTGGTGTGAACTTCTAGTATTTCTTTTCTTCCAAATTTATC
>CAYQAE010000011.1:15704-27671 GCA_964415445.1 uncultured archaeon
TTGGTGTACCTGATAAATTTGGAAGAAAAGAAATACTAGAAGTTCACACCAGAGGGATGCCAAAAAATGATAACATAAATTTAGATGAGATCGCAAACATCACTCACGGTTTTGTAGGAGCTGATCTTGCAGCACTATCTAGAGAGAGTGCAATGAAATCAATAAGAAGAGTACTACCTGATATTGATCTCAAACAAGACAAAATTCCTACAGATATATTGACTAAAATCAAAGTAAAAAGAAACGACTTTTTGGAAGCATTCAAAGAGATTGAACCGTCAGCTCTTCGTGAAGCTCTAATAGAAGTACCTAATGTAAAATGGAAAGATATAGGTGGATTGAAGGATGTAAGACAAGAATTAATTGAGGCAGTTGAATGGCCACTTAAATACCCACAATCTTTCAAAGATATCGGAGCTGATCCTCCAAGAGGAATATTGCTATATGGACCACCTGGAACCGGTAAAACTTTACTAGCTAAAGCTGTAGCTTCAGAATCTGAAGCTAACTTTATTTCAGTGAAAGGACCAGAGATTTTATCAAAATGGGTAGGTGAGAGTGAAAAAGCTATACGAGAAATATTCAAAAAAGCAAAAGAGAGTGCCCCAACTATAATATTCTTTGATGAAATTGATGCCATAGCACCACGTCGTGGTGGATCTTGTGGTGATTCAAAAGTTACAGAAAGAATCGTAAATCAAATTTTAACTGAAATGGATGGTATTGAAAAACTAGAAGATGTAATAATAATTGGTGCAACAAACAGACCAGACATGCTAGATGAAGGACTACTCAGACCAGGTAGATTTGATAGATTAATCAAAATAAAAAATCCAGAGAAAGAAGGAAGATATGAGATATTTAAGGTACATACTAAAAAAATGAAACTCGATGATGATATAGACTTGAAAAAACTTGCAGAAGATACAGATAAATTAACAGGCGCAGATATCCAATCAATATGTCAAGAAGCAGCAATGTTAGCATTACGTGAAGATATAGGAGCTAAAAAAATATCTAATAAACATTTCAGTGATGCTTTATCAAAAATAAAGAAAAAAACGAAAACTTCAAATATAGATACATCAAATGCTACAATGGTCTACACATAAGATGAGGTGATAGAGTGAATTACTGCCAAAACTGCAGAAAACAACTACATGGAGATGAAATTTTTTGTCCAAAATGCGGAGAACGTCTAACTAAAGGTAGGTCTCAAGATTTATTTGCAAGTCCTACCTTTGATAATTTTTTCAAAGATTTCAATTTAGACATGCCAAATATAGATAAAATATTCAAAAAACCAATATTTCGAGATTTTGAAATATTAGATCTTACCCCTCAGTTTTTTAGAAAACCAAAAACTACCAAAAAAGGATTTACAATTAAAATGTCTAGAAAACAAAATGAAGAGCCAAAAGTTGAAGTTGAAACTTTTGGAGATGTAGATCCAGAATATATCAGATCAAAAATACCTATTAATTTTAAAATACCTAAAAAAGAATCTAAAGATGTGCAAAAAGATAAACCAAAAAAGGTAGCAAAAGAATATAGTGAACCTGCAGCTGAGACTAGATGGATAGAAGATGAACTTCACATCGCAATAAATTTACCTGAAATTTATCAAGAGAAAGATATCCAAATTGATCAGCTAACAGAAAGTATAGAAATAAGAGCTGTAGGTGAAAAGAAAGGCTATTTCAAAATTGTCCAAATACCAAAAGGTGCAAAAATAATCTCACAGGAATTTGTACCCCAAAAACTAATTTTGCGAATCAAAAAGTAAAACTTTTCTTTTTTTCAACAACTTTTTTAATTTATAACAAAACTATTAACATTAAAATTAGATAAAGAAAAAAATAATTGTATGCTATAATTATACTTATAGCTTAATCACAAGATACTTAATCATCTAAAAGGTAGCATAAAAAAGATGCATTTTAATATATTCCATAAAGCAAAAAAGAAACAAGAAAGAAAAGAAGAAGACTCTATTGTTATACCCACAGGATACAATAAATTAGATGAGATGTTAGATGGTGGGTTTAGATCTTCAAGATCTGCTCTCATATCAACAGGACCCTACATTCAAAAAGATCAATTTATTAATAACATAATGTATGCAAATACAAAAAACAAAACCCATTGTGTAATGGTTAGTGATTATGAATTTGAACCACTCTATAAAATGGACCCCCAATATTCACATTTTTTTGAATGGGGAAACCCAAACAATGAGTTTGCAGAAAAAAGATTCAAAGTCAAAGATTTTGCTTCATTAAATCTTCTCCTAGATTATTGTCTTCTAAATTTAGAAGGAAGAATAATATTCATAATAAATCTATTAAGTGTCTATGAAACAGTAGAAGAGGCAGTTTTATTTACAGAAGTACTAAATAATAAAATCCATTTAGGTCATGGATTAGGTATATTTCTAACTCCTTTTGATTTCTTCCTAGATTATCTAAAACTATTTGAGTATAACCTAACTATTGAAGATAGAAGAAGCAAAACTAAAATTTCAAGGATTCTAAATGTAGATAAACCTATAATTAAAGAATCAGTTCCACTAAAGATATTTGATAGATCTAGTTTTAAAATAAAAGATACTTCACATCTTCCAAATGTGTTTGACGGGAGATACACTAATTTTACAGTGGATGTAGAGATAAAGAGCTCTGAGCATGCTAAAGAGTTTGCTATGCTGCTTCATGATGCCCTAAAACAATTAAATATGGTAGATATCGAAATATCGGAAGCAGATGAATCTGTATGGGGAAAAAGTTGGATGAAAAGTTGGCTGAGAGTTACTTTCGATACAGTGCTTCGAAGTATGGACGAAATTGTAGCGATATATGGATGGTTGCATGAATTTTGTGGATCAAACAAAGCACAAGTAAAAAATATCTATACTGCCTAAGTTTGGCTATCTTCTGATTCTTTAGAGTCGCCTTGCATAATATTTTTGAAAATATCCATAGGATTTATATTTAATTTAGGCATAAAGCTTTGAAATTTATCTGCTAAAGTTTCTATTTTTGAATTAAGTTTTTTAATCTCATCTAAAATTTCACCTAAAATATCATCAGTTTTTGACATATTATATTCACCTTATTCATTTTCAAAATGTAACTAACCCCTTTAAATGATTTTTTCAATCTAAATTAATATTGATGAAAATATCAAAACTTGGAGAAGATAAACTAATAGAATCATTTTTGGATATTAAAAAAGATAAAAATGTATTGTTAGGCCCAGGAGATGATTGTGCCCACATAAAAGGTATGAAAGATATTTTAATTACCACAGATTCACTATCGATGCGAACTGATTTTCCAAAGATCATGAACTACACAGAGATGGGAAAGAAATCTGTAGCCGTTACTTTAAGTGATATCGCAGCAATGGGAGCTAGACCACGTGCTTTTTTGGTATCTCTCATACTTGATAAAAATTTAGATAAATCTGATTATGATAAATTAGTTTTAGGTATAAAAGATGGTTGTAATATTCACAAAACACCTCTAGTAGGTGGAGATGTAGGTGAGGGTGATGAACTAATAATTGTAGGAATAGCTTTAGGTGAGAAAGTAGATAGGATACTAAAAAGAAGTGGGGCAAAAATAGGGGATCTAATTTGCACAACAGGATATTTAGGTGCCGCAGCTTGTGGAGTAGAATATATGATAAATATTGGTGATTCATCAGATAGCTACTCACTTAAGAGAGCTAAAGTTCCAAAAGCTAGAATTGAAGAGGGAATAATTTTATCAAAATATGCAAATTCCTGTATTGATATAAGCGATGGTTTGGCTAAAGATCTAGGTGAGATTATTCATCAATCAAATTTAGGCGCAGAGATATATGAAGATAAAATTCCAATCCATTATGATACCAAAAAAATAGCTAAAAAACTTTCAAAAAATCCTCTTGATTTTGTATTATATGGTGGAGAAGATTATGAACTTCTATTTACTATCAATGAGGATAACTTTGAAAAAATTAACAAAATTTCTCAGGTAAAAATTTCAAAAATAGGAAAAATTATACCAAAACATAAACTAGAATTGATAAATAAAGATGGAAATAGAAAAGAAATTAAAAAAGAAGGATTTCAACATTTTGTGAACTAAATGGAATATAGAACGAAATATTTTGTGCAAAAAAAGGGTAATAAAATACAATGCACTCTTTGCAGACATAGATGTATTATTTCTGAAGGTAAATTAGGTAGATGCAATGTTAGAAAAAATATATGTTCAAATTTGATAAGCTTAGTTTATGCAGATCCTAGATCTTGCACTATAAATCCAATTGAGAAAAAACCATTTTTTCATTTCTTCCCTGGATCTTATGCATTCTCTTTTGGAAGTGTTGGTTGCAATTTTAGATGTCTGAATTGCCAAAATTGGAATCTAAGTCAAAATAGAAAGATAAGTGAACAATTTATAGAACCTGAAGTTTTAGTAGCTACAGCCTTGGCTCAAAATGCAGATGGGATGTCCTATACTTTTAACGAACCTACTATATTTTTTGAATATGCATATGATGTTGCAAAAATTGCCAAAGAAAAGGGGATGTATAATATGTTTGTAACAAACGGATATATTGAAGAGAGGCCACTTAGGGATATCTCAAAATATCTAGATGGTGCAAACATTGATATTAAAGGATTTAGTGAAAGTTTTTATAAAAAAGTATGTGGCTCCCAATTAAAAAAAGTGCTAGATAGTGTCAAATTATATTTTAAGTTAGGGATATATATTGAGCTTACCTACCTTATAATTCCAAGTTATAATGATGATGAGATACAGATCAGAGAGTTTGTTAAATGGACAAAAGACGAATTATCTGACGATGTCCCTATACATTTTAGTCGTTTTTTTCCCAAATATAAACTAAAAAATATAGCCCCTACACCTTATGAAACATTAGAAAAAGCCCGTAATATGGCTCTAAATTTAGGGATGAAATATGTATATCTTGGAAATGTTCAAAAATATGAAGATACATATTGTCCAAATTGCTCAAAAATTGTAATTAAGAGACATCAATCTTCTATTTCAGATTATAAAGTTACAAAAGACAAAAAATGTCCCTTTTGTGGCCAAAAAATAAAAATAGTAGGAAATTATAGAGGATAAATTTATCCAAATACTGTTCTACCCTCTAGTCCTTTATTTGCCTCTTCTTCAGCTTTTTTGCATACTTCAATTGATTTTGTAAATTCTTCCTTTTTATATAGATCTTTTGCCTCATTAAATAGTTTTTCAGCCTTTGGAGTAGTAATTCCTCTCTCAATTATATCGTCTTTTAGGTGAGTTATCTGTTTGTATGCTTTTTTCATCATATTTGATTTATTGATCAATTCTTTTTCTAATTCTAACATCATTTTTTTGGCTTCTGCCATCTTACCTTCATCAAATTTAGCTCTACCTTCATTTATTTTCTCTTCATATTCTTCTGCAGCAAAACCATATTCTTTTCTCTCATCAACTAATTCGATAGTAGAACCTAAGGCTGCATCTGCCTCTGTTTTTACATCTTCTTGTTTTGCACGTGCTTTCATCATGCCTAAAAGTCCGCCTAATACCGCTAAAATAGCTACAATTATAGCAATAATTTGACCCCATGATGTTCCGCCACCGCCGCCTTTCTCAGTGGCTTTTGCAATAACATCTTTTGCTTTGTCAATTGCACTTTGATATTCACCTGAATCAATTAATTGTCTAATTTCTTGTAGATTTTCATCAAATCCTTGTTGCAAACCTATTGCTTCATCAGCTTGTAGATAATACCATTCAGCTTTGTCATGCAATGAAAAATTTGATAATATAAAATTAGTACTACCTGTATTATCATTAGTCCATGTATCTGTAGCCGAAATACTTATTTCCCAATTTTTACCTAACATATCTTTTTCCCATACATCAGAAGTGTATGAAGATTTTGATTTGAAATAGGTAGAATTTACATCAAATTTATATTCAAAATAATTTTCTGATACATTTGCAAAACTTGCAATATCAATATTTTCTTTAAATAATCCACCTAGGGGGTCTTCTATGGATATAGTAAGTTGATATATTCGATTTATATCTGTTATATTAATTCTTAAAGTTAAAAGTGTACTTGAATTTGCAGATTGAGGTAATACTTCTACAGTTGTAAATACAGGATCATCTGTATCATAAGTTAATTGATTAAGAATCTCTGAAGTAATAATTGACTTTGCGTGGAGATAACTTGGTGTTTCAGAGGAAATATTAGAAAGTTTAATTATTTCAAGTAAAGATCTCCAAGATGTTACAGCAGATGAATCATAATAGGATAATGATGCTTGATCCAATAACCAATCTGCATGATCATAGGTATTCCAAGCCTGATCTTCATCAGATAAATTATCTAAATAGAATTTAGTAGAATTTTCACTTTTTGGATTTCCTTTTACATCTTCTGTTTCAAAGTATACTGTCCAATTTCGATCTATTAATTCACTCCAATGATCGCCATTTACATCCCATTCCAGTCCAAATCCAAGTGGATCTGAATCTTGAAGTCCAAATTGTTCAGCGTCAATTGAAGTAGTATAATAATAAATACCCCCGCCAGAAGCATACATATTTGAACTAGCTAAATATGTTTTATCTTCTGGAGATAAAATTCTCACTCTAACATAATCTAAACCACTTGCATCTGATATATTCACGTAAATTGTAAATGATTGATCTGTGCTTATAGAAGTTTGAGTAAGTGTTATGTCTTCAAATACAGGTGAATCTAGATCTTCTTCTGAAACGATAAAAGAATCATCAGAAACATAACGTTTCATCCATGATCTATTATCAAAAATATAACCTACAACTTTATATGTACCGCTTTCATTTAAATAACTTTTACCAATAAGTATAGAAGGTATTGATATCTCTTTAACTTGCATTCCTTCATAAGATTTATTCCAAAATAATACTTCATGTCCTGAATAATTTAGATAAAGACTAACATTTTTTATCTCTAAATTATCTTTGAATAATAAATTATTAATAGTAACATCTGTCTGATTTACAGTAATACCAGTTGAAGGTGAATAGGTAAAGGTAGTAAAAATTTTAGGATAATATCCAGATTCATCTAGATATTCATTATCATCCCCATATTCAAAATCTGAACGATTATAAGTAGGTTTAGTTTCATTAAAATTTCCTGAATAATCAAATATTTTTACCCAAAAAACTGGTTTCATTAAAGGATATGCAAAAATTTGACTTGCAGTTAAGTTAATTTTAAATTCTCTATTAGTATCAATTCCTGAAACAGGAGACATTTCATAAACAAATGTAGTTCCTTTAGCAGGATCAAGAATATGTAAATATGCTTTATCTAAATTAGCACTAGGGTCTGATGCATTTAACCAAATATTAATAGTTTGATTAGCAAGTGGTATATATTTACCTAAAGAAGTTATACCTAATGGATTTTCAATCTCATTCCAATCAAACGTTAAATTATTAACATAAGGATAATCAGTATCTGTAATACCTAAAAATTGATCGTCTAAGATAGTCAATCTTCCTGATGTATCATTCACATATATTGTAAAATTTAATTTATCTTGATCACTTTTCCAATCTATATATATCGTACAATTATAAAACCATAAATTATCTCCATAAGTATTATTTAAGCTAAACGTAACGTTAATTTGAGGTTCCCAACTTGGTGAAGGAGTTTTTGTGCTGTTATAATAATCATAACTAATCCAAACTTTTGAAATATTTACATCATCAGAAATATTATAATTGAAATGTATTGTTTTATTTTGAATTGTTAAAGGATAAGGAGATATTACTTCATCATATGCAGTTGATGTAAATTCAGGTGTGCTATTATCCACATAAAATTCATAAGTATCTTCCGAAATAAAAGAAGAACTAAACAAAGTTACATTAAATTTCACTAAATATGTTCCATTTATTGCAAGATTATTTTCAGTAACATAAGTTGTGTTAATCCATGTAGAATTTCTATTTCTTGCTGTTGTATTTATTAAACCCACTCTATCTGCTTGTGAAATATTAAAAGAAAGATTATTAGGATTACAAATTAGTGCATCAACTGAATCTAAATCTTCATCAGACCATAAATCTAGACTAATGCTAAGATTACCACCTATTTTTAGCCATTCTTTATTTGATTCCACGCCTTTTAATGAAACATCTCTATATTGAACTGCATATTCTATACTACTTATATAAGTATTTGGTTCAGAAGAAATGTATTTTCGGACACGTATATTCTTATAGAAAATATTGAATCCTGATCCAGAGTCTGCATCATTTGGCAATACTAAATAGGTAAAAGAACCAGAAAAATCATCTAACACAATATTTATATTTTCATATTCCCCACTGCCAGAATATGTTGTCCATGTAACTGGGGTAATACCCCAACTTTGTGATCCATCTATTTTATAAAATTGCGCTTGTGGTAGCAAACTACTAGTTTGAGTATCAAATCCTGCGCCATTTATTTCCGTTGCACTCCCATTATTTTTGAAATCAAAATCTAGTTGCAAATCATTATTCAATGTCAAACTAATTGCTGTCGCTTTCCAACAATTGCCATAAATTCTAAGTGTTCTATCTTCATCAATAATTGTATAAGATGAAGGATCTGAATCCTGAGATCCACCATAACTTATAACACCATCACGAGTAAAATTTACAAAATGTTGGAAAGTAGAATCACCATTACTCTTTGAATTAGCATCCTCATTCCCAAAATACATGTAAATTGTCTCATTTGTAATATTAGCAATGTTTGGAACTTTAACCCAAACAATACTATTTCCACCAGATATATTCATCTCTTCAATCCAAAATGAAATTTCATGATTTGTAGAATTTACAAATCTAATATCTCGACCAGTTTCATTTATATATCCATTATCATAATCATCAGTTAAATTTATCTCAACTTTGGTCTGATAATCCGTTAGATTATTAGTATTCGATATTACATCTATTGGTATCCTATATTTAAAAGAAGAATTCCACCAAGAAGCACTATCTGCCTCTGCATAAGGTATAATACAAAAACATACCACCAATGTAAATAATACAAATTTTTTCATATTTATCACACAAATATTATTCTAATAATTTAGACTTGTCAATCTTTAGCACTTCATCTTTATAGTCTTTCCCTACTAGTTTGTTTATCCGAATAAACCTCTCAATTATATTTTCATGGCTTTCTTCAAATATTTCAATATCACAATCAAACGAATCTAAAACTTGTGCTACTACCTCAGGCGGATGCATCCCAGGATTAACTAACCCCAAAATAGTTCCATCTTTGTTTTTCATCTTAGAAGATAAGGATTTCAAAAAATTTAAAATTACATTTGGTTTATCCATCACCAAAAGCTTGGATAAATTTTCTAAAATTATGAGTTTCTTTGAATCTTTTTTTTCTTTCATCAAAATTCTAGCAATTGCCAAATTAATTGAAGTAACTCCCTCATCACAAGCTACAATCATATCTTCTTTTGGAACATTTGATTTATCAGAACTACAGTATATTGTATAATAACTTTCTAAATCTTTAGCTAAAGTAGAAGTAACATAAATTACTAGCATATCCTTAGATAAAGATTTTTTTATCAATTTATTAATTAATAAATCTCTCTCGTCACAAGAAGAAGCTCTAAGTGCCACCAAATAATTTTCAGGCAGCCCCCCATATAACAAATAATCTAATTCTTTCACACCCGTAGGTATTCTATCTTCTTTTTTCTCTAATTTGCCAACAGTAGATACCTCTGAAACTTCAGGTTTTACCAATTCTTTAGGAACAGGGACATTTAACCCCTTTAATTCTTTTACTTTTTCAATATTCTTCTTGACATAGTTATATTCCTCTAAGGCTGCATCTAATTCTAATTTATAGTTGGAGATTAAATCAGGATGATATAATTCTACTATTGCCAAAATAATAACTTCTTTTAGCCTCTCTTCATCTTTAACTGTTCTAAATCGGGTAATTATAGTTTCTATCTCACTTGAAAATAAATCTGAAAGTCTCTCAATATATTTAGCTAATGTTCCAGGATAATTTATCAAAACAATAGAAATTATAGCCCCATATTCATGAATAGATAATTTTTTATCAATATTTTCCCACATCTTATCAATGTAAGGTAGCACTTTATCAGGAAGTTGATAAGATACAATCTCAATAAATTTTAAGCCACCCTCTTCTAATTCAGGATTTTCTAAAATTTTATCAAACAAAACATCTAAATCCTTAGATATTGCCTCAGGATGTTTTTTAATTAAATTTGTGGCTATCCAAAAAATTCTTTTTTGAACGTGCCCGCTAGTTTTATCTACTGCTTTAAGAATCGGTCTAAGATAAGGTTTGATTTCATTTACAGATATTTTTTCTATTTTAGAAAAAAGCATAACTGTATGATCACGCACTATCCGATCTTCATCTTCAAATAAAGGTTCAAGTTTATCCAAGATAGGAGTTATCTTATGAGGTGCTTTTGTAACTATATATCGATGTATTTTTAATGCACTTCTTCGTATTTCAACTTCAGGATCTACTACCAAAGCACTAATACTTTCAAAATGATTAGCTAAAACTTCAGGATGTATTTTTGAAAGTTTTTCCAAAACTAACAATGCATTTACTCTAATTATATCATTTGGGATTTCCAACAATCCAATTAAAATATTTAAATATGGTAATAAACTATTTGATATTCTCGCAGCTAAATTAATTAAAATTAGAATAATATTTCGCTGTTTTTTAGGGTTTGGTTTTGAAAGTTGATCAAAAAGAGTATTAATGTAGGGAATAAATTTCATGGGATACTCTTTGGATAGCCTAACTAAATCAGGAAAAACTTCATCATTGTCTTTTTTAATAGATTTAATTGCTTTAGACAAATTAAATTTTTTTTCTTTTACCATAATATCCCTTAAATTGTGTTAATATTCATTCTTATAACATCTAAATTATTCTGGTTTAATATGTTAGAAAATTTGAAAAAAGTGTCTTACTTACAACATTTTTAATAATTATATTTTGGTGAATATTCATGATAGGAACGTTTTTTGATCTGCCAGGACATAATGCTGATACTCTAAATAGTATATTAGATTATGAATGGGAAAATATTAAAGAAAATACTCCTGAAGAAATTTCAGTTGTTTTTGATGAAGAAAACTCTGTTCAATTTTATGTCAATCAAAATGACTTTAACAAAACTTTTGAAGTTCTAGCTGCTCTACCTGAAGAACCTAAAGAGGGATTAAAAGAAAAAGCAGAACAAGTTCAAGAAATAGCATCAGAAATAATAAAACAACATATAGATAATAGAATAGAGACAGGAAAGATTGCAAAAAAATCAGATATACCTGATGCTACCTTAGAAGATCTAAACCAATTAATAAATACCGTTTGGGATGAAGCCAGTCAGGAAATTGAACAAGAAGAACTTTCATATATTTTTGAACAACAAACTGTAGGCTGGGAAGTCAAATACGACAAAAGAAAGAATTTATACTATCTAGATTATGTAGAATATGCACAGATTGATTCTGAAACACGTGATGTAGCCATAAGAATAACAGAAATTTTGAAAAACTATATTGAGAGGGAAGTACTTCAGATGCAAACTGTGGTAGGTGAAGACAGGTTTTTCCATGGCACCAACGAATATAAATTAAACTCACTGCTAGATCAAAGTTGGGATCAAATCGTAAAACTAGGAGTCAAAAGAGGTATTCCAGAAGAATTATTTTCTAAAGCTGGTTGGAGTATTGTACATGATGATCAATATAGATATTATTATGTTGATTTTGAACCTTATGGCCAAGTAGATGTTAAAGAACAAAAAGAACTTCTCAGAATTAGTGCATTGACTGCAAAAGCAGTTAAAAAAATATACAAAAA
>CAYQAE010000011.1:27681-32226 GCA_964415445.1 uncultured archaeon
TTAAACCCAAAAAAAATTAGCTATAATTTAATTAAATTATTTTTTTGTTATTATAACTAATTAATATATTTTTAATGTAAATATTAAGCAAATTAAAAATATTATAGATTATTATAATATAAATTAGGTATTAAAATATTAAATAAACGTATATAATTAATTGAGTATAATAAAATATCCACAAATTAGAGAACAATAGAGCATTAAAATATAAAAATAGGAATCAAAAAGAGTTATTTATCCAAAAAAAAGCTATTCAGTTTTTTTAATGCTTTGTGTTATAACTGATCTTAGTTTCTCTATTTTAGAACTATCTACCTTATCTTCATAAGCTTCTGCCATTAAAGTAAACATTGCACAATTTACCCGATGGATCTCTTTCAATAGCATTTCAATAGTATGAGAACTTTCATCAGAAGTTCTTCGCCTCCTTAAGGCAATTTCACCAGGAGAACGTCTCTCCTCTTGTTCTTCTTCTCCCAAAAAATGTCACCGTTTATTACTTAGTTGTAAATATTTTTAAGATATTTGTTTGCAATAATAATAAATTTAAGAAATATCTATACACATAGTATATTAAATAACTTAAATACATTAGTATAAAAAAAGAATGTAGATTAAGATGGATGATAAAAAAGAAGATGATATTCTAGATTCACTTGAAGAAGAAATGTTTGAAGAAGATGAAGAAGAATCTACTGAAGATATATCTGCCTTGTCTGATGAAATTCATCAAAAAATGGATGAACTAAAACAAGCAATTACTCCAGAAGAGAAGGCAAAAAAATCAGAATCGAATCTAGATAATTTAACTCAAGATATCCGTGCAAAAATTCCACAGGTTGCAGATTGTACATTAGTCAATAGTGAAGGCAAATTAATATCTTCAACAATGACAGATAAAGAAGAAAGTGGTATTTTTGGAAGAACTACTGCAAAATTAACTAAATCTGCAATAAGAGCTTTAACTGAAAGTTCATATGGAAATTGTGAACATATAATATTAACAGGCTCTAAAAATCAAATTGTAGTAAAATCTTTCGGAGAGTATATCTTAGCTACAAAATTAGACAAAAATATAAATATAGGGATGTATTTAATTAAGATAAAATCTTATATTAAAGATAGGTTGCAATAATAAAAAAAATTTTGCATGCATTTACTTTTAATAGCTAAGGTTTATATACTAAAAATTACAATATAATATACGCACCCGTTATATTTACTGAAAATTTGGTTTTCAAAGGAGGGTGGGATTTAAATTGGTAGAATTCCCAGGACCGGTTTATGATATACTAAAAGTACTGTATAAGCGACCTTATCTTAAGAATGCATTGCTAAGTAGGTTGCATAGGTTTGCAAGAGAAATGTTACCTATAGCCTTAGAAAAAGGCTTAATAGAAAAGAAGAATGTAGCCTTAGGTAAAGGTAAAAAGATTAGAACTTATTATGTCCTAACTAAAGCCGGTTGTGATGCAATTGGTGCCAAATATGAACAATATGCACCCCGAGCTGTAGGTGCTCATAACTATTTTACAGATGTTGCAAAAGACGTATATGGTGAAGATAATATTACTCGTACTTTTCTATTCAAAAAGAGTAAACCAAGTGTAATTCAAAAACTTGATGGAGATCACAATATTGTTGCTCATCTTGAAAATGATGGAGATTATGAAGAACTCAACGAAGAGCTACCAAATCTATTAGATGTAGAAGATGTAGATGGGATACTTTTAGTTGCAAGAAATGATGTAGTAGCTGAAAAGATTAGAGAACATATCATCCAACTTCCTATGCATTTCTATTGGGGAGCTATATCTCTTATGGAGAGAGATGAATATTACCAAGGTAAAATGAAAACACACTCTGACTTTATAGAAAGAAAAGTTTGGGAAAGAGGAGTTAGAGGAGAAATCAAAATTATTAAAATTGCAGTAAAAGAGCCTTTCGATGGGATTGGCCCCACTAGATTAGGTATTGAAGCAGTAGACGATCAAAATAATTTGTATACATTTAGATTCCTACATCAAATACGCCTAATTAGCCAAGAGGGTGTTGAAGAAGATGATATGACACAAGCAATACCTGTTGGTTGGATAAAATGTCAAAATTGTAGAGATCTTTTAAATTTTGGACAAAAAGAATTTGAACCTTGCAGACATATGAAATGGTTATTTGGACATGTCCTCGAAAACCTAGGTGATCCAAAGATCCCAAGAGAATTAGGCGGAGCCTTAATTGTTAAAGCTAAAGATATATATTCAGAAGTTAATGAAATTAAGATTCAAGAAGGACTCACTGAAAAGACT
Organism: uncultured archaeon; assembly: GCA_964415445.1. Taxonomy (GTDB): domain Archaea; phylum CAYQAE01; class CAYQAE01; order CAYQAE01; family CAYQAE01; genus CAYQAE01. The sequence continues at coordinate 29,991 of CAYQAE010000011.1, forward strand.
GTTTATGAAATTACAGACGAAGATACAAAACACTATTTATGTTTAGAATGCAAAAAAGCATTATGTAGACATATATGGGCAATTAAAAAAGAACGTGGCGAAATTGAGGAAGAAAAAGAAGCTGCAATTTAGTCTGCATAAAATACCATACCATCATCGCTTATTTCATATTCTATATTAAAAGTAGGGTGGACATTATAGCAGAGTGGAATTGAGAAATATCTATTTTTTCCTTCTTGTGCAAAAACTAAGTTACCCTGAAATAAAACTTCTACCATGCTCTCATCATATCTACTATGTGCACCTTCATCAACTGCTGCCAGAAGAGAACAATTATATTTATCCAGATATTTTCTTTTTCCTAAATTTTCCAAAAACTTAAATATAAACTGAATTCGATTATATCCCCAAAGAGTAGTTAGAGAATCTAAAAAGATATAATTAATTTCTGCACGCTCTGATAATTTATCAGCTTTTTCCAAAAGATCATTTATCATAACAGGTACATTATTTATATCAATAATATCCTTATCCTTATAACGCCAGCTGTATACATCTACTACATCAAAAAGATCCAAATTACAGCCTAGCTTTTCTAACCTTTTTTTTATCATATCAGGGTCATTATCTAGGGCCATATAAATTGAACCATATCCTCGTTTAGATTGCTCAGCTACCATATTTAGCATAAAAAATGTTTTACCTGAACCAGGTGGACCATAGAGCATGTATAAACAATTACTCATCAGACCCCCTTCTAAAAAGTGATCTAATCCTCTAAGGTATGTAGGTAATTTTTTCTCTTCACTCATCTACAACACAAATTTTACTTTATATAAAAAGATTTTAATAATAACTATAAATTTTAATTATATTTAAAATAACAACAACAATTCTTTTTGGTGCAATTGCATGTCAAAAAACTTAAGTAACGAAGAATTACTAAAGAAAGCAAAAAATATGCCTAGAGGATATAAAAAAGTATTATATGTGATGTCAATTGTCAATAAAGAATTGAAAAAGCAAAAATTAACTTCTGTGATTATAGGCGGTGCTGCAGTTGAATTTTACACACGCAATTGGTATGCAACATTAGACATTGACTTAGCAATAGATGAAACTTATTCAAAAAAAACAGATTCTGTTTTTAAAAAACTAGGATTTAAAAAAGAAGGTCGAGCATGGATAAGAGAAGACATTGATATAGAAATTGAAACTCCTGCCAAGATAGAAACATTAAATAAAGATAAGATATTAAATATCAAAACAGAAAATGGTTCTGTGAATATTATAGGCATAGAAGATTTAATTGTAGACAGAATTGCAGCAGCAAAACATTGGAAATCAGAACAAGATAAAGTACAAGCTATAGAGATTGGAAGTTTACATTTTGACAAAATTGACTGGGATTATATTAGAGAAAAATGTATAAATGATCATTCTGAAGATGAATACAGAATAATTTTGGATAAAATCAAAAATGAAAACAATAGATCTTAAAACATGGGAAGAAGAAAATAATCTAACAAAAGAAAAGAAAAAATACTTTAAGAAATTAGAAAAAATCGCAATAAATAGAAGACCCAAATCTTTAGAAGATATAAAGTCTACTATAAATTATATACGTGCCAAAATTGATTGGGAAATAAAAAATGGTATTTTAAAGATAATAGACAGAAGAAAAATAGAATATAATATTTTCAAATAAATTTATTTATATTTTAAGAAATGACCATAACTCGCCTTTTTGTTTAAAAAAGAATTAATTTATCTTATTTACTTTATTGTCATACTAAATACTTTTGCAAACAAAAATAATTAATGCCAAAAACATTGCAAAATACAAAATAGAACAAAATATATTTTAACATTTTTTTGTTAATTATTAAAAATATTACAAATCAAATCAAAAACGTTACTATATTGCTCCAATAGGCCAAATAAGCAATTTAAGCGAAAAATCCAAAAAGTCAATTTTTTCATCTATCTGCCAAAAATTATGGTTTAAAACAAAGATGCCTGAGAAGGTTGCAAGTATCAGCCAAGCATTTATAGAGGATTTTTTTTGACCCCCTATATAATCCACATTTCTGGTCAACTATCATATATGAAAATAACCAAAAATAGACTAAAAATAGAGTAGGTTAACATATTTTTGTTAATTTATAAATTAAGCTATTTAATAATAATTCTGAACTAAGAAAAATATTAGGGATCTCAAAACACTACAGCGCAA